>CAZHCY010000343.1:0-2582 GCA_964531185.1 uncultured Desulfovibrionales bacterium
AGGCCAAAAAATTATCATTAATGCACTATGAAATTTTGAATCGCTCAGTTTAGGGTGAAGAACTTCACAACAGAACCTGGCAATCCTGATATTTTCTGTTTCAGGGGGGTAAGTAACAGTTCAGCCATTTTTTTGGGAAAACAGGGGTCAGGCACCAAAGCGCTTGTTTATCGGTTGATGTAAACACAGACTTGGAAAAAACAGGCGCAGGCAGAGCCGGTCCCCCTCCGGGCGCCGCCTCCGGGAAGGAAGCCGTGCCTCATGCAAATGGCTGAACTGTTACGGCTGTAAAAATTTTCATGGGATGACTTTTGTATCCGCAAATCTCGCCATGTTCAGTGAACACCGCCGGAAAAACGAGAATGACCGGTTCCAGACGCTGATTAGCCGCGCGTATCGCTCCCTGCTTGCCATCCTGTCTGCACCCATAGATATTCAGTCCCATGGTATGCCAGTCAGCTGTCCTGCACAGGCAGCCCGCGCCAGCACCCCATAAGTCCAACTCGTCACAAAAGGGGGAAGTCATGACAAAACGTTTCTTCACTTTTTTTTGCCTGACAGTCATGTTGCCTGCTGCTGTCTTGACTTATCAGGTCCAGGCCCAGGGCACCTATGTTGGATCTGAAACCTGCGGTCAGTGTCACTCATATGAATATGAGAACTTCACCACCTATTCCAAAAAGGCCAAATCCTGGGAAAGCGTTTCTGTCATGGCTCCCAAGCTGACCCGGGAAGAGCTTGAAGAATGCTACCAGTGCCACACCACCGGCTACCAGCAGGGGGGCTTCATATCCTATGAAGACACTCCGGAGCTGTCTGACGTGGGCTGTGAAACCTGTCACGGCCCTGGCCGGGAGCATGCCGAATCCGGCGGCTATCCAGACCTTATCCAGCGTCTTCCGGATATTGATGACTGCCTGGGCTGTCATATTGAAGAACGGAACAAAGCCTTCTCTTTCAGACCGCTCATGTACAGCGGCGCACATTAAGGAGGAAAAGGCATGCTGGAAAAGATACGCACCAACATCGGCTACAAGATCGGGCTGAACATCACTGCCATTTCCATAGGCATATTCTCCCTGATTATAGCTGTCATGCTCATCTGGCAGAGAAATCTCACTGAAGAACAGCTGACCCGGGAAATTTCCCGCTTCACAGACCTTCTCAAGGTAACCATAGAAAGGCCCATGGTCATAGGCGATGATGAAGGGACCAGACAGGAGTTTGCTCATCTTGCCCGGCGCTATGAACAGACCAGAGCCTACCTGACCGACTTCAGGGGCAATATCACCTACAGTACAGAAGATGAGGCTGTCAGCAAGGCTTTTTCCAGTGCAGTGGGCCATGAAGACATAGCCCGTCTGGCTGATCAGGCCCTGGAACGGGAACTCATCTCCACAGGTTTTTACACTCTTGAAGACCGTGATGTTTACCTGAGCATGAGAACCGTGCCCAATGCGCCTGAATGTTATCACTGTCACGGTTCTTCCCAGCCCATTCTGGGCAATATGGTGGTGGTTCAGGATGTTTCAAAGACCCTGAAGGCCATGCGCAGCAACACCATGTATACCAGCCTCATGATTCTGGCCGGCATTCTGGTCCTGGTGTTTTGTGTGTATTTCTTCATGCGCAGGCAGATCTTCAATCCCATCATAAAGATTGATCAGGCCGCCCAGAAAGTGGCCAGAGGAGACTTTTCAGCAGATTTCAGCATTGGCAGAAAAGATCAACTGGCAAGCCTGGCCGAGCATCTGGGCATCATGGTCCGGAATCTGAAAAAAGAACTGGGCTTTTCCAAGGGAATGCTGAACACTATGACCACTCCCTGTCTGGTGTGTGATACTCAGGCCAGAATTACCTTTGTCAACAGCGCTGCTCTGGAACTTCTGGGTCATGACAGCAGCCATGATTTTATCGGCCAGCCCCCTTCCAGGCTGGTATACGGAGACGACCGGGAAACCGCAACAGACCTGGCCCTGAAAAACATGACCCCCATCCTGGATCAGGAAATGGAACTTACCAACCACCAGGGCCGGCACATCCACATCAAGGTTGACGCCGCACCGTTATACGACCTGGATCACCAGCTCATCGGCGCCTTTGTGCTTTATACCGACCTGACTGACATCAAAAAGCAGCAGGAGCAGATTGAAAATAAGAACAGGTCCATTGAAAATTCGGCTCTACGTGCTGAAAAAGTGGCGGAACAGTTATCTTCTGCCTCTGAAGAATTATCCGCCCAGGTGGAGCAGGCCAGCCGCGGGGCTGAAGAACAGAAAAACATGGCCTCTACAACAGCTTCGTCCATGGAAGAGATGAATGCCACAGTCATGGATGTGGCCAGAAACGCTTCCCAGGCTGCTGAAGCTTCGGATAAGGTCAAGCTTACTGCAAACTCCGGAGCTGAAACAGTTCACGAAGCTGTTAAAGCCATTGCCCAGGTGCAGAGTAAAGCCCTGGGCCTCAAAAAACAGATATCCAGCCTTGGCCAACAGGCCGAAGGCATCGGCAAAATCATGAACGTGATTGAGGATATTGCCGATCAGACCAACCTGCTGGCCCTGAATGCGGCCATTGAAGCA
>CAZHCY010000344.1:0-2552 GCA_964531185.1 uncultured Desulfovibrionales bacterium
TATGGAAAAACCTGCTGAAATGACTGGACAGAGCCTGCTGGACCGGTCCTGAAATAAAGAAACTGAAACAGACCCGGAAAGGTTGCAGGCCTTGACTGTGCATGACAATTTCTTGTTTTTTGGTAACTATTCAGCAAAATCGAATAAGAAGATCTGGACCCCGGATCCGTCATCCCGGACTCGATCCGGGACCGGGGTGACGGTTAAAGCAAGCTGTTACTCTTTACCGTCATTCCGGCGAAGCTTGTCCCGGGCTTGAACCGGGAGCCGGAATCCAGGATTAAGGCGATGTAAGTTATTTTTCGGCTCGATCCCGGGCCGCCCGGGTGGGACGCTTTCAACCAGGAACGAAGAACCACGAACCTTGAACTCTAAAGTCAGTAAAAAAGACACAATATCTTGTTTCTCCCTATATATCCGACATCCGTAACATAAAGGTCCGAGTTTATATGCTCGATAATGTTTTCAACAATATTAAAAAATTTGTCAGGCAGATGATGCTCCGGTTCTATGAAAATAATACTCATACAATTATTTGAATCAGGCTGAGCTCTCAAGCTCATGTAAAATGACTCAGGGTCAAAATCAATATAATTAAGGTAGGTGGGGTTGCCTCTCATCTTTGTTACGTAATCGGCATAATCAACTGAAATCACATTAAGAAAGATATTTAGTGACATCCATAGTTAAAACCCCACCTTTTTTCCTTCCTGCTGTTCTTTGAGCTTAGATTCCTGTTCTAGGGCGGATATGACGGTTTCGTGCCTGATTGTCTCTTTCTTTATAACATGGATATCCCGGATATTTTTGAAATCTCCAGGGGTCAGATTGGTCAGCCTGCCAAGCCTGAGCAGGTGTTCAGGCAGCATCTTGTCCCTGCACAGGGGAGATAGAAATTTTTTGTAAAATATCTCTACGCCGCTGCTGTTCAGGTAATCAAAGTAAAACTTTTGATTAAACCTGCGGATAGATGCATTATCCAGTCCCTTGAATCTGTTGGTAGTACAGATGAGGACGCCCTGATAACTTTCCATGCAGGTCAGAAATTCATTGACCATGTTTACTTCCCAACTCCGGTGAGCCATTTCCCGGCCAAAAATGAATGAGTCAGCCTCATCCACCACGAGTAGCGCTTCTTTTGCCTCTGCCTCGGCAAACATCCCGGCAATGCGCTTTTCTGTTTCGCCGACGTATTTATCAATCAGATCACTGCCTCGTCGGATCATTATGTCCCGGTCCAGCTCTTTGGCCAGATATTTGGCAAGTTGACTTTTTCCTGTACCAGGAGGTCCGTAAAACAAGAGATTGTACTGAAATACTTTATAGTTTTGGCCACGACTGGTTTGACTGTTAAAATACTCAAGCTGGGCTATGGTTTCATGGATATTGCCCTGTATATTGAGCCCTTCAAGGGTGAAATCACGGTCCAGGATATCCTGTTTTTTGGGCAGCAGGCCCTGATTGCAAAGCCTTAAGTGGGCATCTAAGGACATGCGGATTTTTTTGGCAAATGACAGTCCGCCTTTGTCAGTTGTTCCTGCCTGCTTGATGGCCAGATCAATCACTCCAGGACTTACTTTATAGTCCTCTGCCAGCTTGAGAATGGTGTCTTTTTTGAAATACTTTCCAGCCTTGTTGTGCCCCACAATGGTTTTCCAGAGCTGAATGCGTTTCTGTCTTGAAAAATGCGGAAAAAATAGGCTGAAAGAAAAACGGCGCAGTACTGAATCTTCTATTGCTTCAGTATTATTAACAATCCATATGGCCCGGACTCCCGGTTCTTCCAGAAAGCTGTTCAGCCACCCCTTGTCATGAGCCTCTTCAAAGAAAAAAGGGCTTATGGTGTTAAGCATCCTGTCAGCTTCATCAACAATTATGACTGAACCCTGGCCGTTGTTGGTCATATTCAGGCAGGCCTGCATGGCAGCTCTTCTTTTGCTGGATCTGTTCTTGTCTTCCAGCATGATTTCGTAGGCTGGGACTGCAATATGTTCAGCCATGGCCCTGGCAAAACTGGTTTTGCCTGTTCCTGGAGGACCATACAAAAGAATATGTGTAGCAACCTGCTTCTTTTCCTGAAGCAGCCACTCGATATGGCTTACCTCATGTGGGGAAACCATGTGAAAGCTTAAGGGGATTTCACTTGGCTCAGCTTTTCTGTAGAGTTTATCCTGAGAGATGTGACTGGACGGATCAATGAACATGCCCATGAATTCGTTGTTCATTTCCAGTCCATAATGTTCCTGAGTTATGATTTCCAATTTCTTGAGATTGCCTCCAGTAATTTTAGCCAGCCTGGCCTGACTGATGCCAAGGGCAGCGCAAAGGTATTTATGGCCGGGATAAGCAGCTATCTCAAGATGATTATTAAATAGTTGCCTGAACTGATCCCAGCTTTCCATCATAAACATGAACAAGCACAGCTCAACTTCCTCATCGGTTAATGAAAACAACTTCTGAAACTGCCGAGCATTTCTTTCCAGTTTTGACTCACCTGTCTGAAGTTTCACGGAAAATCCGTATTTTAAGTTTACGCAGCCATGTTTAGTATT
>CAZHCY010000345.1:0-2497 GCA_964531185.1 uncultured Desulfovibrionales bacterium
ATGCGCGCAAAGACCCTGGTTGGCGGAACGCTGGTTTAGATGCGCGCTTAAAAAGCACCGTCCTGAAATAGCCATGCACATGGCTCCGTGGACAAAAAGCTCCAGTTCCGTATCAGGGGCTTTTTCTCTGATTTGCCTGATGTCCCTGAGGCTCAGTTCTCTGGCCAGATTGACCCTGGCAACGCCCTGGGATTTCCAGAAATTAACAGACATATAGTTGCAGGTATTGGCCTGGGTGCTGAGATGGATGGGGATGCCCGGCATTTTTTCCCTGGCCATAAGCAAAAGGCCTGGATCAGCTATAATCAGGGCATCAGGATCAGTCTGGAAAGCCAGGTCCAGTTCCGCTTGGGCCCGGGACAAATCTTTTTCCAGAGGCAGGGCGTTGAGGCAGTAATAGAGCTTAACCCCCTGCTTGCTGGTCAGCTGCCTGGCCTGTTTCAGTTCTTCCAGGGAAAAACCAACGGCTTTGGCCCGCAGATTCATCCCCGCCCCCCCCAGGTATACAGCGTTTGCGCCGTAAGCCAGGGCGGTCTGCAGCCGTTCCATGCTGCCGGCCGGGCAGAGCAGTTCAGGTCTGGATGAGGTCAGGTCCAAAGCCCCTGTTCCTTTCTTTTGTCTTTCATGGTCTGCACCAGGGAGTAGGGCAGGTTTAGTTTGCCCCGGCCCTTGCCCAGGCTGATTTCCGGCTTGACTGCCCCGTGAAAGTCTGATCCGCCGCTGGGCAGAAGATCAAGCTTGCGGCAGAGTTCAGCATAGTTGCGGGTCTGTTCAGGGCCGTGTTCCGGATAATAGACCTCCATGCCGTCAAGCCCCATTTGTTTCAGACGCACAAGCTCCTTTTCCAGGTCATCCAGTTGCAGGCCCAGGGAATAGGGGTGGGCCAGAATAACTGTGGCCTGTTCTGACTTGAGCATGGCTATGGCTTTTTCAGGGGTGAATTTTTCCTTGGGGATATATGCTGCGCCTTTGGGACCGATATATTGATCAAAGGCCTGCTGCATGCTGGAGACTATGCCTTTGTTCATGAGTACCCTGGCAATGTGGGGCCGTCCCATGGCTGCTTCTCCGGCCAGATTGCGCACTTCCTGAAGGGTTATGTCCAGGCCGGCCTGTTGAAGCTTTTCCAGCATGATTTCATTGCGGTTGTTTCTTTTGGCCATAAGTTCCTGAAGGGCCTTTTTCAGAACCTGGGCTTCAGGATTTATCCACAAGCCGACTATGTGCATGAGTCCCTGGTGCTCCACGCTCAGTTCACAGCCCGGGATAACCTCCAGACCCAGCTGACTGCCTGCGTCCAGAGCTTCTTTGATCCCCCTGGTGGTGTCATGGTCGGTGAGGGCGATGGCTTTCAGGCCCCTGTTTGTGGCATGCCTGACCAGTTCAAAGGGGGTATAGGTGCCGTCAGAAGCAGTGGAATGGGTGTGCAGATCGACTTGAGACATGATATAACCTCAAATTGGTTTCAGGTTGTGTGCATTGACTCCTGGCCAATCTTTCCGAAAGAATGGACAGAAAATGGACTGCAGGCACTTGAAATATATTTCAGCAGAAGCACTTATGTCCAGGGGATTCAGGCAGGTTTGCGGGTGCTGATCCGGGCATGAAGCTGAAAAGGGAGGCAGGCAGGAATACGAAAGGCTACTTGAAACGATAGGTGATTCTTCCGCGGGTGAGGTCATAAGGAGACAGCTCTACCTTGACCCTGTCTCCAGGCAGGATGCGGATATAGAATTTGCGCATTTTTCCGGAAATATGTCCCAGAACTTCATGTCCATTATCCAGCTTGACCCGGAACATGGCGTTGGGCAGGGCTTCTTCCACCACCCCTTCTACTTCTATTGCTTCTTCCTTGGCCATAAAATCTCCTTGTTGTTTTTGTCTTAATTTTATTATTTTAATTAGAAAATTATTACTATGTCAAGGTTCATATTGGGGGGATTTCCGGCATGGATTCTTCCGGCTTGACACGGGGCATTCTCTGGATTAATCAACTTGCCTTTCATGGGCAATTAGCTCAGGTGGATAGAGCGCCAGCCTCCGGAGCTGGAAGTCGCAGGTTCGAGTCCTGCATTGCCCACCAGAACCCCATCCGAACAAGTCCAACCAGAATTAAATAGTCTAAAATAACCAATAAAAATAGCATATTAGCAGTCTGCTATAGTTTAAAGTGGTGTATTAAAATGTGCCTGCTACCAGCAAATTTGTGGGGTATGAGGTGTGGTATATTTACTTTTTGCTAAATATGCCTTATAAATCTACCCCAGTTACTACCTATAAACTTTTTGCTAAGCGAGGTGCATATGGCTTTGACAGATGTGCAAATTAAAAATTTACCCGCAAAATCAAAATCTTACAAAAAATACGACTCCGATGGTTTATACATAGAAGTTTCAAAAAAAGGTACGAAACTGTGGCGGTTTAGGTATAAATTTGACGGGAAAAACAAGCTCTTAGCTTTAGGAAAATACCCCACAATAAGTCTTAAAGAAGCTAG
>CAZHCY010000346.1:0-253 GCA_964531185.1 uncultured Desulfovibrionales bacterium
CAGACCAGCTACTCATCGTCGCCTTGGTAGGCTCTTACCCCACCAACTAGCTAATGAGACGCGGACTCATCTCAAGGCAATGGCTTGAATCAGAGGCCATCCTTTACCCTGCACCTGCTTTATACTTCAAATCAATACACATCACTGTTCTTAATCCATACAGAAACCTCAATAACTTCAAGCATAAAGCAAGAGCAGGGACCATCCGGTATTAGCTCCGCTTTCGCAAAGTTGTCCCGGTCCTTTAGGTAGA
>CAZHCY010000346.1:263-2493 GCA_964531185.1 uncultured Desulfovibrionales bacterium
GCACGCCGCCAGCGTTCATTCTGAGCCAGAATCAAACCCTCCAGTTAAAATAACCAGAAAGTCACTAATTGTAACTCTTAAAAACCAACTCGAACCCGTAAGCTTTAATTCATAAAACCTACCTGTTCTCTTATCGGCTGACTCACTATTTAATTGTCAAGGAACATCAATCCGGAAATTTCAGTTTCTAATGAATCTGCAACTCCCAGTCAAGAACTTTTTTCTGCCTTCTGAAATTTTATCGCCGGTATTGTCTTCTGCTCTCAAAAATCACAGCAGAATTCCTCCCGCCGAAAAACGGAGTATCTAAATTGATTAACTCCAACTGTCAACAACTATTTCCAAAAAAATTAAGATTAATTTAACTAATTGATTTCAAAGGCTTCTTCAATCCCAGGCCTTATTATCTTATCGGACCTTTCTGATTAAAGTTTAACCCCTTTGAAACCAAGTGCAACATCTTGCCGGGCAATCAGTTCAAAATTACTATCCCCAGGTTGAGATAAAAGGCAAAACCAGTCCAGAGAGCATAAGGGACAAACAGCCAGGCAGTCCGCAGGCTGAAAGCTCGGGAAATTTTTATAAACCAGATAATAAGCCCCAGAAGAACAAACAGATCCAACAAAGCCCATACAGGCTGGCGGGTTCCAAAGAAAAGCCATGACCAGAGGGCATTGGCTGCCAGCTGCAGCCCCCAGACAGCCATAACCTTATTCCTCAAAGCTCCCCCGTTTTTCCATGCCAGCTGCCCGGCCACGGCAATCAACACATAAAGAACCAGCCAGACTGGAGTAAACAGCCATCCAGGCGGGGTCAAAGCAGGCTTGAGCAGATCATCATACCAGGCATCAGGCCTGAAAATTGCGCCGGATGCAGCAGCTGCCGCCACCAGCAGCAAAAACACAGCAAAGGTCTTCATTTATTCTCCAGACCCAGAAAGCCCGGCACTTTCCAGGGCCGGGCTTTCTGGTGTAAACATGCCGGGTATTAACGGGAAACTGCCTTTGCCGTTATTAGGCTCCCCTGAAGCCAGCCGGGGCAGAAGCCGGCATTTAAACAAGCAGCAGCAAAAACAGACCGGTTAAGACCGGATTGTGCTCCAATTCATCAAAAACAGTAAACAGACAGCTCAAACCTAACTAACAGAGCGAGATTTCAGAGCTGCAATCCGCTTATCCAGGGGCGGATGACTCATGAACAGGGTTTTAAAGTCAAAACCGTCAGCCTTTCCATTGATTCCAAATGAAGCCATCTGATCCGGCAGGGGCTCCTTGATCCCTTTTTTCAGCTTTTCCAGGGCGGAAATCATTTTCTCCTGGCCGGCCAGCTTAGCACCTCCGGCATCAGCGCGAAACTCCCTCTGCCTGCTGAACCACATGACAATGATGCTGGCCAGAATTCCGAAAACAATTTGAGCTACAATGGTGGCCACAAAAAAACCAATGCCATGGCCTTCTTCATTCTTTAAAATCAGCCGGTCTACAAAATGCCCAACAACCCTGGACAGAAAAATGACAAAGGTATTTAGCACGCCCTGGATCAGAGTAAGGGTAATCATATCCCCATTGGCCACATGACTCATCTCATGAGCAAGGACCGCCTCCACTTCGTCCTGATTCATGCTGCGCAAAAGGCCGGTGCTTACCGCAACCAGGGCTTTATTGCGGCTCATGCCCGTGGCAAAGGCATTCGGGGCCTCGGAATCAAAAATGCCCACCTCAGGCATGCCCAGACCCAGCCTTGAAGCCTGCTGCCTCACTGTTCTAATCAGCCAGGACTCAACTTCGTTTTTGGGACTGGTAATAACCTTTGTGCCAGTCAGCCTTTTGGCCATCCATTTGGAAATGGCCAGAGAAATAAATGATCCTCCAAAACCCAGCACAGCCGCAAAAATCAAAAGGCTGCGGTAGTCAAGCCCCACTCCCTGCTGGTCCAGGATGCTTTCCACGCCCAGCAGGTTAAGCACCACAAACAGCACAGCCAGAATAGCTATGTTGGTTAAAAGAAACAGAAAAATCCTCTTCATTTCTTGCGTTCCTCCAAAATAATATCCTGTTATTTCAGTTAGATACAAACCTCAATCTGAAATAATATTATTAACAACCCACATAAAAAAGTCAATTGAAATATAATATGCATTCCAGAAACAAACACAAGTCAAAAAACAATCATGGCAACTTGACAGTCAAAAATTCTCTATCAACATCTTGTATTTACTGACAATTTCCAG
>CAZHCY010000347.1:0-2483 GCA_964531185.1 uncultured Desulfovibrionales bacterium
GTGGGTGACGGGAGAGCCAGTCCCCGTGCCTCATGCAAACGGCTAAACTGTTACATTTTTTTTATTTTCATGATCCGGATCCCGGGACCTGGGCATTCCAGGCCAATGGACCGGGGCTGGATCAGGAAAGACCTGCAACTGTGCAGATGTTCAACTGTGGCTGACAAACCGGCTTTCTCTGCCCTTATCAGTCCTGCTGCTGTTTATTGGACTGCAGAAGCCGGCCAGAAAAGTCTGCCTCCTTAAACAGAGTCAAACCGTTACCGGGATTTCAGCTTTTCCAGTCTGACTTTCAGATGGCGGGCATCCGGAGCAGCCTGCCGGAAAATCTCCTGGGCGCGATGAAAATGTAACAGCCTGATTCCTTTTACATCAGGCCGGACATAAATATCCGGCTGGACATGCTTCATTTTCTGGGTGGTTATGGCCTGCTGCATAATGTCAAAGGTATTGAAAAGGGAATCCATCACTTCAGGTTCTTCCCGCTCCTGGGGCGGACTGCCGGAAACATCCACAGCCACTGTAAACAGGTCCTGGTGCAGCAAGAGATCATAAGGCAGAGGATTGACCGTACCCCCGTCCACCAGCAGCCTTTCACCCAGTTGGACCGGAGCAAACAGTCCCGGCACCGCCATGCTGATCCAGACCGCCGGGCCTATCTCACCGGAGTTCAGAACCACTTCCTGCCCTGTCCAGTAGTCGGCAGCCACAACCTTGAGGGGTATTTCCAGTTCTTCAAATCTTGAAACCCTGATTTTGGACTGCAGGAAATTTAAAAACCCCCGGCTGTCCAGGATACCTCCCCGGTCAATATCCGGCCTGAGCAGGTCCATAAGCTCAAGGCCTGCTTCATTGTTTACCAGTGTTCTGAAAACCTTGAATCCTGACCCTGAAAACTTCATGACCATTTCTCTAAGGTCAGCTCCTGACAGGCCTGAAGCGTACAGGGCTCCCATTATGGCCCCTATGCTGGAACCGGCAATCATGGCCGGTTTGATATTCAACCGGTCAAAAACCTCCAGCATGGGTATATGGGCCAGGCCGGTGGCTCCCCCTGAACCCAGGGCCAGTCCGATCCTGGGGGCCTTGCCGTCTTTTTCCCGGGCAGCTGCAGTTCCAAAGGCCCAGGTCCCTGCCAGTCCTCCAGTAAAGACCAGGGCTTTAGTCATGAATGATCTCCTGCTCCAGGCACCCTTTTGTTGCATAACCAGTTTCTCCTTAAGAAAAACACTTTATTGTCAGGACCGGGTATGGCATGAATCAAAGTACTGAAACTTTTCATGATTGAACCCGGCACACATAATCCCGGCCCGAGCCTGAACATGAAAGCCATGCCCAGAAACATTCTTTTCACCGGACAGACCAGCTGCTACAGCGCAGCCGGTCAAAAAATCCCCTGCTCTGAAACCAGGCAGGACGCAGCTGTCCGGTCCGGCCTTCCCTGGCCGGAACCGCGCTTTAAAATCCCTGACAACCACTTGATTCAGGATCTGCTGACAGGTCTTTTCTGGACCCGGAAAAGCAATTTTTTTGATTTTCCCCTCACCTGGAGCGAAGCCCTGGATGAAACCAGAAAACTGAACCAGGACGCCTTTTGCGGCTTTACTGACTGGCGGCTCCCCAACCGGCGGGAACTGCGCTCCCTCATCTGTCACGGAAGCCGAAAACCGGCCCTGCCTGCTGAGCATCCTTTTGAGGATGTTTTTCTGGGCTGGTACTGGACCTCCACCACTGCAGCCATATTTCCCGGCTATGCCTGGTACATTCACATGGAAGGCGGCCGCATGTTTTACGGCAAAAAGGATAGCCCCTGCCTGGCCTGGCCGGTCAGGGGCCATCCCACAAATATCCCCCGCACAGGTCAGATGGCCTGTTTTGACCATCAGGGCCTTGAAGTCAGCTGCTCCGGTACAGGCCAGGACGCAGAATTTATAATGGGAGAGCCTTGGCCAGAACCCAGATTCACGGTTCACGGTCCGCAGGTACATGACCATCTCACTGATCTTGTCTGGTTCAATCCGGCAATGCTCCAGATCCCGGCCACAGACTGGGAGCAGGCTCTGAACCAGGCCATCCAGGCGGGTTCCCCTGATCAAAACTGGCGTCTGCCCTCCATCAATGAACTTGAATCCCTGGTGGACTGCTCGGCCAGCTCCCCGGCCCTGCCCCGGGATCATCCCTTTTCCGGGCTTGAAGATGTTTACTGGTCATCCACCACCAGCTGTTTTGAGCCGGACTGGGCCTATGCCCTGTACCTGAACAAGGGCGCAGTGGGCGTGGGCTACAAACCAGAGGCCGGGTTTCATGTCTGGCCAGTCAGAAATAAACAGGGCTGAAAAATATTCCTTGTCAGGCTTTTAACGGTAAGTGTAAAAGCTTGACAGTCAAAAATTCTCTATCAACGTCTTGTATTTACAGACAGTTTTCAGAATTCTGAATGTCCGCATCATTATCAGCTTCAACAGCCTGATTTCTTTACCTTT
>CAZHCY010000348.1:0-2454 GCA_964531185.1 uncultured Desulfovibrionales bacterium
GCCGTTGGATTATATGCTAGTGGCATGGAGAGTGCCCAGAGAAATGGATGGCCTGGAGGGTGTCAACAAAATTCGGGAGTAGAGCGCCAAGGGTATACTGGGGGAAAAAGCGTCTCCAGTGGTTATGGTCAGCGCGTAAAATCGGGATGAACTGCCGGAAAAAACTCCTGAATGCGTGAACTGCTTTCTGAGCAAACCTGTAACCGCTTCATCTGTTTTTGATGCCATGGGACATGTCAGCGGCAAGGCGCCCAGGCATCCCCGGAACACGGAAAGCGCTCCCATACCTTCTTTTGCCGGCGCTTCCATTCTGGTAGCCGAAGACAACGTCCTGAATCAGGAAGTAGTCACGCAAATGCTGAAAAAGACAGGCGCGGCCGTCATTCTGGCAAATAACGGAGCCCAGGCTGTGGAAATGGCTGAAGCTGGGAATTTTGACCTGATACTCATGGATCTTCAGATGCCGGTTATGGATGGTTTTGAGGCCAGCAGGAAAATTATTGAACGGTTTCCTGAGCTGCCTGTGATAGCTCTGTCAGCCGCGGTTATGGAAGCTGACCGGAAAAAGGCCAAAGAGGCAGGAATGAGGGCGCATATTGCCAAGCCCATTGACAGCGCCTTGCTTTACCGCACACTTGCCGGCTGGCTGAAGGCCGGAGAAGATAAGCCTGAGCAAATGACCGGATCTTTAAGAGAATCGGTTGAACTGCCGGATCATCTAAATGGATTTGACCTGGAAAAGGGATTAAAGTCTGTTGATGGAGACACGGCGTTTTATCATAAAATGCTGCACCGGTTTAAAGAGCAGTTGGCCGCTGAATTCGCCTTGATTGATGAACAGTTGCAACTGGGAGAGAACGGAAGTGGTCCTCTGATGATACACACCCTCAAAGGCATTGCCGGTACTGTGGGAGCTTACCATCTGGCTAAAATAGCCAGAGACATTGATCTGGCTTATAAAGAGGGCAGGCAGATCAGTGAACAGTCGCGTGCTGAATTGAGTCAGGCCATGCGGGATGCAGGGAAGCAGCTGGCAGGCCTTCCCCCTCTTCCGGATCAAAATCTGAAAGTAAGCCGGGCAGATGGAGCAGAAGCAATGACCGCAATACTTAAATCGCTTTATAAAAGCGAAATGATTGAGGATCATCTTATGAATACCGCGGCAGGTTTTTTAAAGGCAAGCCTTGGTGGACAAAAGTCTGAGATGTTTTTAAAGTTTATAGAAAATTTTGAGTATGATCAGGCAGCCTTGCTGCTTGTTGAACTGGCTGCTGAAGCAGGAGTGGAGCTTAAATGACCTCTGAAGAGTCCGGGAAAAATGGAACAATTCTCATAGTTGATGACCAGCCCGCCAATATTCATGCTCTGGCAAAGCTGATCAGGGATGACTACCATATACTGGCCGCCACCAGCGGGGCCAAAGCCCTGGAGATAACAGCCGGAGATACGCCGCCGGACCTGGTTCTCCTGGATATAATGATGCCCGGGATGGATGGTTATGAGGTCTGCCGCCGGATCAAGGCCAGTGAACATACCCATGATATCCCGGTGATTTTTGTGACTGCCCGGGACGCAACTGAAGATGAAGAAATGGGCTTCAGTCTGGGCGCGGTGGATTACATCTCCAAGCCTTTCAGCCCGGTTATTGCCAGGGCCCGCATCAGAAATCAGATAAACCTCAAGCTTAAGACCGATATCCTGGAAAAGCTCTCCATGCAGGACGGCCTTACCAACATTCCCAACCGCCGCTTTTTTGAGGAAAGCCTGGCCAGAGAATGGTCAAGGACCAGAAGAAGCGGTTTGCCTTTGTCTCTGCTCATGATGGATATTGATTACTTTAAACCCTACAATGATAATTATGGACACGGTCAGGGGGATGAGTGTCTGCGCAGTGTAGCCAGGGCTTTGAAAAGTTCTTTGTCCAGGCCCATGGATCTGGCAGCTCGTTACGGCGGTGAGGAATTTGTTGCCCTGCTGCCTGAAACCGATGTCCAGGGAGCCTTGCATGTGGCAGAGGAGCTTCGTGCGGGTGTTGAAAATCTGGGAATCACCCATGAGTATTCCCCGGTTTCTTCTGTTGTAACTATGAGTGTTGGAGTAGCCTCCAATACCCGGGAAAAGCCTTTCAACAGTTCAAAAGAGCTGCTGCTTGCTGCTGACAAGGCCCTTTATCTGGCCAAAGAACAGGGACGAAATCGGGTTTGGCAGGAAACAGGCCATGAAAATACCAGCAGATGACATCTCATTTTCTTCCAGGATACTGATAGTTGATGATCTGGCGCAAAACGTCAGTATTCCGGGCGTTTAAAATTTCAGCTCAGACAGGCTTCTTTGCTAAGGGCATATATATTTCTTTAGGCCTGGCCATCTGTGACTACTCTCACTTCCTGCCCACTTGGATCTAATAGAGTGTTAACCAAGCTCTCTTCGTATCGCGTCCCAGATCTGCCTGGA
>CAZHCY010000349.1:0-2454 GCA_964531185.1 uncultured Desulfovibrionales bacterium
CAGGTACCTTGTCCATACCCATAAAGGCAGCCTTGGCCATATGGGGGAATTCAGACCCCTTGTCCAGGGCGCTTATCTGCAGCTGGATGAAGTCACCATCAGAAATCTGGAAATATTCAAAACCCTTGGCGGCAGCAAAGGTCCAGGGACCCTGATCCATGCCCTGGATCAGACCTGCACTCCCATGGGCGGTCGCTATCTTCAAAAAAGGCTTGGCAGACCCTGGAAAAATCTGTCCACCATCAATGAACATCAGGACATGGTTGATTTTTTTCTGAACAGGGACCCTTTGCGCAAAAAAATCAGGGAGTGCTTCAGCCGGGCCTTTGATCTGGAAAGGGTTTCCTCCAGAATTGCCCTTAACCGCTGTCTGCCCAGGGATTTCATCTCCCTGAAAAGCTCCCTGAGCGTGCTTCCCGAACTGGAGTCCCTGCTCAAGGCTGAATCAGAGCAGCCCCGCCTTCTGTCCAGGATGCTGTCAAGCTGGGATAATCTGGAGGAGGTCTGCAGCACGGTCAGCAAGGCCATTCAGGACAACCCGTCTCAGCTGATAACAGAAGGCGGTATTTTCAAAAAAGGTTATGATTTTCGTCTTGATCAGCTCATTGACATGTCTGAACACGGCCGGGACAAGCTTGTCCACCTTCTGGAAAAGGAAAGATCCGCCCATGATCTTCCCAAACTGAAAATGGGCTACAACCGGGTGTTCGGGCATTATTTTGAACTTTCCCGCAGCTCGGACCGGAAGCTTCCTGAGCACTTTGAAAGACGTCAGACCCTGGTAAACAGTGAAAGATATGTCACCTCTGAACTCAAAGAACTGGAGGAAAATCTGGCCAGTGCTTCAGATGAGAGAAAAGCCAGAGAATATGAGCTTTTCAACCGACTGAGACAGTATGTTGCCGGTTTTGACCAGCAGATCAAGTCCATGGCCGGTGAACTGGCCCTTCTGGATTACTGGCAGGGACTGGCGGAAACAGCCAGAAAATTTGAATGGACCAGGCCGGTTTTGACCTCTGATTATCATCTGCACATCAAAGACGGCCGGCATCCATCCATTGAGTCCATACAAGGCCGGTCCAACTACGTACCCAATGATCTTCACCTGAATTCAGATGTCAGAATGCTTCTCATCACCGGCCCCAATATGGCCGGTAAATCCACTGTCCTCAGGCAGACAGCCATAATTGCCATCCTGGCCCAGATGGGTTCTTATGTGCCGGCCAGAGAATCATGCCTGGGCATATGTGACCGGATTTTTTCCAGGGTGGGGGCTTCAGACAACCTGGCTCAGGGACAAAGTACTTTTATGGTTGAAATGACAGAAACCGCCCGTATTCTGCGTCAGACCACCAGAAAAAGCCTGGTCATCCTTGATGAAATCGGGCGCGGTACCAGCACCTTTGACGGACTGGCCCTGGCCTGGGCAGTGGTGGAAGACCTGGCTGAAAGACATCAGGGAATAAGAACCCTTTTTGCCACTCATTATCATGAGCTTACAGTTCTGGAAAAAAAGCTCCCCTGCCTGCGCAATTTCAATATCGCAGTCAAGGAATGGAAAGGGGACATTGTATTTCTGAGAAAACTGATTCCCGGGCCTGCGGACAAGAGCTACGGCATTGAAGTGGCCAGGCTGGCCGGTGTGCCGGCCAGAGTGGTTAAACGGGCTTCAGAAGTGCTTACTGAACTGGAAAAGCAAAGAGACAGAAAACCTCTAAAAGTGGAAATAAAGCAGCCCCTGATCAATCCGGACCCCATTGAAGAATATTCCGGTGAAAAGCAGGCTGAGCAAAAGATAAGCAAAGAATTGAAAGACATTGATCCAGACTCCCTGACTCCCCTTGAGGCCCTGAATATCCTCCATAAATGGAAAAAGGAGGTCATGCCTGAATGATTAATCAAATGTTCAGATGTATCTGCAGTAGTGCTTTTCCCGCGGCAATGCTCATATTCATGCTTGCAGCAGCCGGGTGCGGGAAAAAAGTTTGGCCTGAGCCGGACACATCTGCTGAACAATTCGCTCTGTCCATTAATCAGCACCAGTATCAGGGCAATTGCCTGCTGATACTGGGCAGAATAAGCGGCAAAGCCGAAAACCTGGCAGGCATAACTCTGGAGTTGGAAGAAACCTCCACCCCCTGTCCTGCCTGTCCTTTTAAGTTGAGCGCATCAGCAGAGTATTTTCCAGGTTCGCCAGGTTTTTCAACAGACAAAGACAGATTTACTCTGCGTTACTGCGCCCTGAACCGGGACAAATATTACAGGGCAAGGCTCAAAGGCAAAAATACATACTCAGCCATAAAAGATACCTATTCCAGAGTTGTTTCTCTGGACCGGGAATAAAACTTGACTCTTGCAACGGACGAACTGCTACATAAAAACAAGGCACTGAGTTTCCCTTTTTAAGGGCTCCGGGGATCGGCACCCGTTCAGCCACTGCCGCCTAATCTTGGA
>CAZHCY010000350.1:0-2451 GCA_964531185.1 uncultured Desulfovibrionales bacterium
GGCCAAAAAATTATCATTAATGCACTATGAAATTTTGAATCGCTCAGTTTAGGTCATACTTTTTATGAAAGGGGGGCATATGGCTGACAAACCTGCCCATAATAAAGAATTTGAAAAAACAAGAAAGCTCTTGGACCAGCTGCTTGAGGAATCAAAGCTGTACAGCCAGAGCAATGATTATCAGGAGCTTTTGGATTTTGTTGTCCGGCTGAGAAGTTTTGCTCCCTTTAATGCCATGCTTTTACATATCCAGAAACCAGGACTTTCTTACGCTGCCTCAAAGTATGACTGGTGGAATAAGTTCGAAAGATACCCTAAAGAAGACGCCAGGCCGCTGATCATCCTCTGGCCGTTCGGGCCTGTGGCCCTTGTGTATGATGTGCAGGATACAGAAGGAAAGAAACTTCCTGAAGACGCTTTTTCCTTTGTTGCCAAAGGGGAGATGGCGCCTGAGACATTTAAAGGCTTCACTAACAGGTGCCAAGCAAAAGGCATAAACTGCACAATGGTGGATAAGGGAGACAACATGGCGGGTCTGATCAGGGCGGTTAACCGCGCTGTAAAAAACAACGACCGGCCTGAATATGAAGTTAAAATCAACAAGAATCACAAAACAGAGGTCAAATTCTCTACCCTGGTGCATGAGCTGGGTCATCTTTACCTTGGGCATTTGGGCAGGGATGTGTGCCTGAAAATTCCTGATCGTCACCATCTGCCTCAGTCCAGAGTGGAGATTGAAGCTGAATCCCTGGCTTATATTGTTTGTTCCAGAAACAGCGTAAAACCCAAGTCGCAGAGCTATCTGGTAAATTTTATAAAAAAAGGCGACAGCATTGACCACATTGATATTTACCAGATCATGCGAGCTGCAGGTCAGGTGGAAAACCTGCTGGGCCTTACCCACGACAGGACAGGTTTTGCCGATTGAGGGAGATGAGCGGAAATTATCTTAAAGTAAGCTTAACCACATACATTAATTATTTTCTGCCCATTTTTTATTATTTTTGCTTAAAATTAAGGCAGTTAAAATATATCAGGCAGTCAGACGGTTATTTTGTTTTTTTCAACATAGAACATTTTAAAACACAGAACTTCCATCACAGTTTAGCCATTTGCATATAGCACGTTTACTGCCCGGAGGCGTACAGTCCCCTGCTTTCTAAAAAAGCTAAACTGTTACGAATTTTCAACTTATGAGGAAAATGAATCTGATGGGTACAACAACACCGCCTTATTACAGATACTGGGGCAAGGCTTCAGTTGATTCAAAAAATGGCAGGCCGGCTTTTCATCTGCTTCCCTATCATTGCCTGGATGTAGCGGCTGTTGGAAAATACCTCCTTGAGCATCACCATGCCTGGACTGACAGTTTGGCTGAAAATCTCGAAATGTCTCAAACAAAACTGATTAATTTAATTACATACTCACTGGCGCTCCACGATATAGGGAAGTTTGCCAGATCTTTTCAGGGTCTTGCCTGGAAGCCGGATCTGGCTCTGGTTAACCCTGATCCTCGCATGAGCTACGATAAACGCCACGATGAATTAGGAACACTTCTGTGGTCAGATGTTTTTTCACCGCGCATGCAGAAAACTGGAGGATGCGGCTTTTCTGCCGCAACAAACTTCAAGCTCACCATGCGCAACAGCCTGGAGCTTTGGCTATGTTGTTTTTTCGGACACCATGGCCATCCTGTAAGATTACCGGACAAAAGACCTGAAAACTGGTTCAAGCCTGATGACATGGAAGCTGCGTGGCAGTTTGCCCAGGATGCAGCCATTTTGCTTGATCCATCCTGGCCGCTGGATCTGTTTGCAGACAAAAAATGGCGGGACAGAATACTAAGGCTGCAAACCTGGCAAATTGCAGGGATGGTGGTTCTGGCTGACTGGCTTGGCTCCAGTCGAGCTGTGTCGAGCTTTTACTATCAGCCCGAATCCCTGGAATACTATTGGCGGAATATAGCTTGCCCCGATGCCAAACAAGTGATTGAACGGAGCGGATTAATTGATAACAAACAGGCCGCTATTTTTCCTGGTTTCAAATCCCTTTTTAATTTTAATCCCACACCTTTGCAAAGCTGGGCTGAAAGTGTGCCCTTGGGTAACGCTCCTAAGCTTCTTATCCTGGAAGATATAACCGGCTCGGGCAAGACCGAAGCCGCTTTAACCCTGACCCATCGTCTAATGGCTGCAGGCCTTGCTGATGGTTTCTACTTCGGTCTTCCCACCATGGCCACCTCCAGTGCCATGTATTCCAGGATAGGTAAAGTATACAGATCTTTTTTTTCCCAGGGCAATCCCAGCTTGATCCTGGCCCATTCAGCCAGAGAACTGCATCATGATTTTGCTCATTCTGTTCTTGCAGACCACTTTGAAAACAAGGCTTATACCAATAATGAAAACATAGCTGAAATCCAGTGCAGGGAATGGCTGGCTGATAACCGCAAGA
>CAZHCY010000351.1:0-2433 GCA_964531185.1 uncultured Desulfovibrionales bacterium
AATTCAGCTCAAGTGGGTGACGGGGTGCCTGTCCCCTGCGCCCTTAAAAAGGGCTGAACTGTTACATTTAGATGAAATCAGGGTGCTGCGCACTATAAAATACGGCAGAACTGTTTATGCTGCGCCCGGGATTAAGGGCCGGGCAGCATCCTGGAAGGGTTCAGATCCCTTGAGCACAGGTTTGGGCCTTAAAATTTCACCCCGGTTTTCTGGATGTCCTCCAGGATAAGCTGTCTCAGCTTCCTGCTCACCGGACCGGGCCGGACATCGTGAATGGGCTTGCCGTTATACCGGACCACGCTCACTGCATCCAGAGTGGTTCCCAGCAGGATCACCTCTCTGGCCTGGTAAATCTCCTCTTCCCTGACCGGCCGAAATACAAAGGGGACTTCATGTTTAATGAGATCCATGGCCCGCATCAGGGTGGTCCCGGTCAGGGCATTGCTCAGATCCGGGACAACAATCCTGCCCTGATCATTGACAATGATCACGTTTTCAATGCTTCCCTCGGCCAGAAAACCGTTTTCATCAAAGCACAGGGCAAAGTCATGCCCCTTGTCCACGGCTTCCTTTTTCATGAGTACATTGGGCAGATAATTGACTGACTTGATCCTGGCCAGATAGCTCTGCTTGGCCGGTTTGTCCGATTTGCAGGCAGTGACTCCATTTTCCCAGAAACTTTCCGGCAGGTGGTTGTACTTTCTGGACACAATATACAGACTGGAGACCGGACACTCGCGGTAGTCAATGGAGAACCCCCCCGGGCCCCGGCCCACAAACAGGCTGAGGTAGCCGTCAGCAGACCCGGCAGCCGCAGCCACCTCCAGAACCAGTTTTCTGAGCCTGCTCTGCTCAACTGGAGGCTCCAGAAATATGGCCCGGCAGTTCTTGAACATCCTTTCCAGGTGGGCTTCCAGCTGATATATCCTTTTGTTTATAAACTTGGCGGTTTCAAAGACTCCATCTCCGCGGTGCACCAGATGATCGTCCAGAGGTATGAGCATCAGCCTGGGATCTTTGCAGATCAGGCCAATCCTGTGGTCATAAAAGGCAAAGATGTTCTGCTCTCCCGGCCTGGAAAGCTCCAGGAGCTTTTCCATGTACTCCGAGGTTGAGGCAATGGTTGTCACTGACTTCTCCTTTGGTAAGGGTTCCCGGCCCGTAAAGCTGGTTTTGGCAGACCAGGCCTGAAAATCCTGCATTCAAGGCATTGATGCGGCCGGGCAAAGCTGAAAACCCTGATATTACCTGACTCCCAGCAGACCCATCTTGACCAGCAGTTCAGAGATCTGGACCGCGTTCAGGGCAGCCCCCTTGCGGATGTTGTCCGCCACCACCCACATGTTCAGACCGTTGGCTATGCTTTCATCCTCGCGAATCCTGCCTACAAAGGTATCATCCTCCCCGGCCGCAAATATGGGCATGGGATAAATCTTTTCCCCGGGATTATCCAGCACTTTTACTCCCGGGGCCTGGGTCAGGATGGCTCTGGCCTCTGCCGGGGTGATCTTTTTTTCCGTTTCAATGTTCAAGGATTCGCTGTGTCCGTAAAACACCGGGACCCTGACCGTGGTGGGGGAAATCCCCATGGCACTGTCTCCCAGGATTTTTCTGGTCTCATGGACCATTTTCATTTCCTCCCGGGTGTATTCATTGTCCAGAAAGGCATCAATATGAGGAAGGCAATTAAAGGCGATCTGATAAGGATAGACCTCAGGCTCCACCTCCTGCATGGCAAAGAGCCGCCTGACCTGGGTTTCCAGCTCATTCACAGCCTTCTGTCCCGATCCGGAGACCGCCTGGTAGGTGGATACTATCACCCGTTTGACTTTTCCCACATCATGCAAAGGCTTGAGCACCACTACCATCTGGATGGTGGAGCAATTGGGGTTGGCCACAATGCCCTTGTGCTTTTTCAGGTCATCAGGGTTGACCTCTGGAACCACCAGAGGCACATCCTCATCCATGCGCCAGGCATTGGAATTGTCCACCACCACGCAGCCAGACTTGACCGCTTCAGGGGCGAATTTTTCAGAAGCAGCCCCGCCAGCGGAAAAAATGGCCAGATCAATGCCCTGAAATGAATCATCCTTCAATTCCTGGACAACAAGCTTGCGGCCCTGAAATTCCAGTTCTGTTCCGGCAGATCTGGACGAGGCCAGGGCCACCACCCGGGAGGCGGGAAAACTCCTCTGTTCCAGAGTTTTAAGCATTTCTCTTCCCACGGCTCCTGTGGCGCCCACCACTGCTACAACCGGATTGTCAGACATATCATCACTCCTGTCAGGGTTTTCCCCCGGTCGAGGCATGAGCCGGGTCCAGGGGCATTAAAAAATCCAGAAACATCATCAGAACTTCAGAATCAATGCTCAAGGCTTTTAACGATTTCAAGGCAGGTTTCAGCCTTTTCCAAGGCGTAAAGATGACCTCCTG
>CAZHCY010000352.1:0-2427 GCA_964531185.1 uncultured Desulfovibrionales bacterium
TGCAGCTCCTTATCCGTAACCATTCAGGGGGTTGCCCGGCTTGGGGACAGTCCCCAAGCCGGATCAGACCCTAAACCGTCATCCCCTGAATGCTTACCCTTATCCAGAAACTCGTAGCCCAGTGACCAGTCAATATCTGTATAGACCTCCGGGAAAAAGAATTCCATGAATTCCGGAAAATATCGCTCCAATGCCATTTTCCAGGGGCTGTCGTATTCATCACTCATCAGTTGCTGCTCCAATTAATTCAGGTAAATATAGATTATACCGGATTGCTCCAAAGGGCAGGGCACATTTTTCTTTTATCATTCCCATATTCTGCCAAGTCTCTTGTAAAATGACCAATCATCTTCACACTTCGCGCTTGACGCGAAATGTGAAGATGATGCTTTGTTATTTTATGGGTGCATTATTCATATCCACCGGAAATCATTGACATTGGATAATATCCAGGACCATTTGGTCATACTCCAGTTTCATCCTGTCAACAAAATCCCTGCTCACTGCATGGACCATGTCAATAAATTCAAAGGGAAATGAACTCAGGCGTAAACGCAGGGTTTCAAAATCAAGTGCACATTTTCTGGCTGCGTGATCCAGAATCATGTTCCAATCTGGAGAATGGCGAATGTAAATGGCATACAGATCAAAAACATCCTTGGGGTCGTCCCGTCCCAGAACCGCGCAAATTTTATTGGCGGCAATATTTTGAATATTATCCAGTTTTATTCCGGATTCCAGCCGGATACTCTGTCCAGCCCTGAATACCCTGTCATTGACCATGTCCACTCGAAGTTCTTTTTCTGTAATAATCCTTACAAAATCACGGGAATCAACACTCAGTGAATGGCAGATTCCTGCATTATCAAAGGCTTCTATGATCTCGCGAACGTCACGGCGATACATGGTATTATCCGACGTGAATAAATCCAGGTCAACAGAGTAGCGATCCTCTTGATAAAACCTGTGCAGACAGGTTCCTCCGGTCAGATAAAACTCGGTATCCAGAGAAAAAACCAATTTCAACACCCTGTCCTGCATTAAATATAAAGACTTAAAGTCTATCTTTTCCATAGCAGCTCCGGGACAAGATCATAGTTGCCCGTGATATTGGCGGCAACCAGGCGCACTCTTTGTTTTCCATTTGATATTTTCAAATACCTTTCCAGCATATTTAAAAGGTCCTTCTCAGGGAAAAGGACTGTCAAATGTTTGGATGGAAAACTGCTGTTCTCAATTATTTTAGAAAAGAGAAAACGATTAAAATCAGGATTATTCCGGCTCAGTTGGTCCAAAATACCTTCAGGGGAAAGCCTGTAATCACCCCAGAAACATTCCTGGTGCACTTTAATGGCGGATTGCATTTTGCTGTTCATTTTGGCTTAAAATAACAGTTTTATCTTGAAAATAAAAAACAAGGTAACAGTTCAGCTCTTTTTAAGCGCTTCACCCGGGCGGCCCGAGACCGAATCTATAAGTAACTGTCCGGAATTGAATGTCCGGGCTCGCAAAAAAGCCAAAAAGGGATTTTCCGTAAGGCGCTGAATTTGCTGATCATCCAATTCTAGTTACTTGTAAGGAAGGCAGGGCACAGGTACCCCGGCGCTGAGAGAGCCAGTCCCTGTGCCTCATACAAATGGCTAAACTGTTACTAATTTTCTTATTCCTCATTCATCATTCTGCATTTATTTATTCCCTATTCCCTATGCCCTATGCTTTTCCCATTCAAAACCCACCACATTGCGATCCTGGCTGGAAAATTCAACTCCTATCAGATATACTTCCTGACCGGCATACTTTTCTGCATACCCCATGGCCTTGATCTGCTCCAGGGGCTTGCCCTCACCTGCAAGCTCCACCACCTTGAACTCCAGGATATAAACCCTGTCCTGAAAACAAATGGACAGGTCCAGACGGCCTTTGTTTGTGGGCTCTTCAGGATGTACATCAAGCCCCAGGGCTGCAAAATAGCAATATACTACTGAAGCATAATAGCCTTCATAACGTGACAATTGATTTTTGCGGTACCAGTCGCTGGGAATGGAGGCGAAAAAAGCATGAAAAATATCACGCAGACCTGCCGGATCATTGGCCAGCAGGGCATCTATCAGGCTGGACTGATTCCTGGTCTTGGCCAGACGGTCCTGGGTCAGGGTGCTTAGTATTGAATTGTTTAAACTGGATTTAACCTCCATGTTGGGATAGGTCAGGGTATAGCGCCTGAAAGAGCCGATCTGTTCAAAATCGGCAATGGTCAGGTACCCGGCCTGAAAGAGCAGAGTCTCAGCTGTCACATCCTCTACATCAAAACTGCCCACAATCTCTTCCCCGGCTGTTAGACCTTCAATAGCTGGAATATTATACTGTCCAGCATAAAGCATCTTAATCAAAAAACTCGGCGTGCCCGTCTCAAACCAGTAATTGGAA
>CAZHCY010000353.1:0-2405 GCA_964531185.1 uncultured Desulfovibrionales bacterium
AGCTATGGCCAGAACATCTGCAGAAACATCCCCATCCACCCTGGACAGGCCCTTATCCAGCTGGGCATAAAGCACTTTCTCCACCTGGTTCTGTTTTCTCTGCTCAATTTTCTCGCCCACGCAAAGAATAATCTTCAGCTGGTGCTTAAGGCCGAACTCCACCTTGGCCGCCAGAAACTCATCATCTTCTCCCAGGACATGCCTGCGCTCAGAATGGCCCACCAGTGCATAGCTGCATCCAGCATCAATGAGCTGGGCCGGACTGATCTCTCCTGTAAAGGCTCCTTCCTGCTCTGGGTAAAAATTCTGAGCCCCCAGATAAAAACCCTGAGCCCCGGAAAGACCGGCCAGAGTATCTGCCAGAGCTGTAAAAGGAGGAATAATCAGCACCTCCCTGTCTGCAGGCAGTTGATTTCCCACTGCCACCACTGTTTCCCTGGCGGTTTCAGCCGCCTCCTGCCTGGTCTTGTACATCTTCCAGTTGGCTGCCATGAGTTTCTTGGGCATAGGGCCTCCCTGTGCTGCAGAGTGCTCAAATTTCAGCACATGTGCATTTTAATTGAAAATCATATCCTTTCTTGACAGTCAAAAATTCTCTATCAACGTCTTGTATTTACTGACAATTTCCAGAATTCTGAATGTCCGCATCATTATCAGCTTCAACAGCCTGATTCCTTTATCTTTACCTTTAACTTTTAACCTTTAACTTTTAACTCTCATGATATCCTTTAAGAAAATTCAGTTTTTTTGCATCAAATCAGGGGCTGCCGTTTCCAGCATCAGGCCTTGTCCTCCAGTGCCTGGAATCCGGGCAGGGTCTTGCCCTCCAGAAATTCCATAAAAGAACCGCCCCCTGTGGAAATAAAACTGAACTTGTCGGCAAGGTCCAGCTGGTGGATCAAGGCATCAGTATCTCCTCCCCCAACTATGGTGGTGGCGGACAGACCAGCCGCCAGATCAGCCATATTATAGGAACCCTGAGCAAAGGCCCTGTGTTCAAAAGCTCCCATGGGCCCGTTCCAGATCACAGTGGCCGCCTTGTTCAGCACCTCGGCAAAAAGGGTGCAGCTGGCCGGGCCAATATCCAGAGCCATCATATCTTTGGGAATATCCTGAAAAGGCACCACCTGAATATCATCTCCCTTATCCAGGTCAGAGGCCACAATAAAATCCACAGGCAGATAAAAACGCACCCTGTTTTCCCTGGCCAGATCCATGATTTCCCTGGCCTGATCCACAAGCTCCTTTTCCACCAGAGACTTTCCTGTTTCATGGCCCATGGCCAGAATAAAAGTGTTGGCCATGGCTCCGCCGATGATCATGGCATCCACTTTGGCCATGAGATTTTTCAGCACACCCAGCTTGCTGGATACCTTGGCCCCTCCGGAAATAAGGACCATGGGCCTCTGAGGATGGGAAACCCTGGTCAGATATTCCCATTCTTTCTTGAGCAAAAGCCCGCCCATGCACAGATCAAAATATTCAGTCACACCCACCACAGAAGCATGAGCTCTATGCGAGACCCCAAAGGCGTCATTAACATATGCCTGCCCCATCCTGGCCAGTTCCCGGGCAAAATCCGGGTCATTGTCTTTTTCTCCGGCATGAAACCTGAGATTTTCCAGCATCATAACCTGCCCGGGTTTGAGATTTTCCGCCATGGACAGGGTTTCCTGGCCTATGCAGTCTAAAGCCAGAGGCACATCCATATCCAGAAGACGGCCCAGATGCTCAGCTGCCGGAGCCAGGCTCAGCTCAGGCATGCTTTTCCCTTTGGGCTTGCCCAGATGCGAGCAGAGCACAATGCTGGCTCCTTTTTCCAGGGCCAGCTTCAAAGTGGGCAGACTGGCCCGGATCCGGTTGTCGTCCTGAATCTTTCCATCTTTAATGGGCACATTGTAATCCACGCGCATGAGCAGTCTTTTGCCTGATATATCCTGGTCATCAATGAATTTCATAATACTTCCCCTGTTTGTAACAGTTCAGCCCTTTTAAGGAAAGCAAGGCACCCCAGTGCCTGTTTTTTGGTTGATCCAAAAAAAAAGACATGGAAAAACAAGCTCTGGGAGAGCCAGTCCCCCTCCGGAATGTATGCCTCCGGGCAAAAAGCCGTGCCTCATGCAAATGACTAAACTGTTACCCCTGTTTTTCAATACAAGCAGCAGCAACCTGTTGATCTTTGTTCGCCAGACTCAGTCCTCTATTCCCTCTGAACAGGTCAAGCCTTAAAATAATTGATCCTGAATATCAATATCCAGACAGAAAAAAAATCCAGCCATGCCCAACAAAAGCAGGAAGCAGCAAAAAAGATGCTCAGACAAGAAGCATGCGGTCAGAAGGAAAGGCTTCACCCTTGAGCTCATAAAACCGGGCCAGGAGATCAGACACTTCCAGAGACTCTTTTT
>CAZHCY010000354.1:0-2397 GCA_964531185.1 uncultured Desulfovibrionales bacterium
TTGACCATGATCCTATCCCTGCTCAAATTCAAAGCACAGACCGTTTACAACCTTTACCGGCAAAAGGAGATGCTGTACTTCTGGAATACTGACATCAGCCAGTATCTTGATGAACAGGGCAATATCCAGCCCGGCATTACCAGGTCTTCCCTGATCATTGCCGGCTATTTCGGAAAAATCATTGCAGCGGCCACCAGACAGGCCACTTTCGGCCCTTTCTGTACCGGCATCAGGTGCAGACGGCGTCCGGCAGGCAGACGCTGTTCAGGCAGAATCGAAGTGGTCCATATGGACCATCTGGGCGACGGCAGCATTTACTGGCGCTGCCCTGAATGCCAGGACAGGGGAAGAATCTTTGGATGGACAGGATCATGCTGGGATGAAATGGATCTGGCAGCCTGCAGCAATACAACAGGCAGAAGGACAAGGGGTTGATCTGTTGCAGGTCCGGCTCAAGCCGGACATCCAATTTTTTCAACTGTAAATATTCTGGTAATGCCTGAGCATCCCGGAAAATCTCTTTTCCAGAATGGCCTGCCTTGCTTTTGCGGCCAGGGAAATAAAAAAACTTATATTGTGCAGCGAATTCAAACGATAAGCCAGAAGCTCCCTGGCTATGTACAGATGCCTCAGATAAGCTCTGGAAAATGTTCGGCAGGTATAACAGTCGCAGTCAGGATCAAGGGCTGATTCATCATTTTTGAACTCAGCCCTTTTGATATTGATCTGCCCCTGACTGGTATAAAGGGTCCCGTTTCTGGCGTTTCTGGTGGGCAGCACACAGTCAAACATATCAATCCCGGACCTGATTCCTTCCAGAATATCCAGAGGCTTGCCTACTCCCATCAGATATCTCGGCCTGGTTTTAGGCAGCAGAGGAGCGCAAAAGCGCATGATATCCAGCATCTCATGCTTGGGTTCTCCAACACTCAGCCCCCCCAGAGCAAAGCCGTCAAAATCAATTCCCGTGATTTCCTCAAGACTTCTGCGGCGCAGGCCCTGGTCAAATCCGCCCTGGACAATTCCGAACAAAAGCTGATGTCCATTTCCGGCCGGATAGCACTTTCTGCTTCTTTCAGCCCAGGCTGTGGTCAATTTCAATGATTTCAGGGTATAATTATAATCAGCCCCATAAGGAACGCATTCATCCAGAACCATCATAATGCTGGAGTTGATATTGTTCTGAATGGCAATCACTTTTTCCGGGGTGAAAAAATGTCTGGAGCCGTCAATATGCGAAGAAAACTCAACCCCTTCAAAAGAAATCTTTCTAAGTTCCGCCAGACTGTAGACCTGAAAACCTCCCGAATCAGTGAGCACCGGCCTGTCCCAGGCCATAAAGCCTCCTATGCCGCCCATCTGGGAGATGAGCTCATCACCAGGGCGCAGATACAAATGATAGGTATTGCCCAGGATGATCTGGGCTCCTGCCTGATGCAGATCATCCGGAGCCAGGCTTTTGACGCTGGCCTGGGTGCCCACAGGCATGAATACCGGGGTGCGGATCATCCCATGAGCCGTTTGCAGACAGCCGTCCCTGGCCTGATCTTCCTGCCCCTGAACCCAAAAGCCGCCCACATGGTCAAGTTGCTGCAAAGACATATAGAATGGCTCCTGTGCCCATCCTGGCTGCCCCGGGGTAAATTACCTCCTGGCCTGACCCCATTGAGGTAAACCGCGGGTTCCGGCCTGAAAACAGGCCCCATCCCCTGTACCATCTTAGAATTGACCATGGACTGCCAGGCAAATCCGCCGTCTTCATATTTTTCCTGTCAGTGATGTTTTCAGAACCTGCTTCCAGGATCAGCTGCAAACACTTTTTAAAATGTTGCCCCGGCCTGATGATTGTCCTTAAAGAACAGGCAGAGATCCTGAAGAGGACATTCCGGACACAAAGGCTTCCTGGCTTTACACATCTGTCTGCCCAGCAGTACCAGCAAATAATTCAGGTTGCCCCACTCTTTTTCCGGGAAAAGGGGCATAAGATCCTGCTCAATTTTCACAGGATCTTCTGAAGCAGTCAGCCCCAGTCTGCGGGATATTCTCTTTACATGGGTATCCACAGCAATGCCGGCATTGATGCCAAACCCGGCCCAGAGAACTATATTAGCGGTCTTTCTGGCCACTCCCGGCAGAGCAAGAAGAGAATCCATATCAGCTGGAACCTGTCCCTGGAACCTGTCCACAATTATCCGGGCCGAAGCCACCAGGTTGGCAGCCTTGGTGTTGTAAAATCCTGTGGAACGAATAACCTCGGCCACTTCTTTTTGTTCTGCCCGGGTCAGATGGTAAGGAGAAGGCCAGGCAGCAAAAAGGACGGGGTGACCTTATTTACCTGTCTGTCAGTACATTGAGCGGATAAAACCACAGCCACCAGCAGCTGCCAGGGATCAGACC
>CAZHCY010000355.1:0-2388 GCA_964531185.1 uncultured Desulfovibrionales bacterium
CTGAATTGTTACGATTTTAAAAATCCCTTGGGACCGGAAATAAAAAACAAAGGTTCAGCTGAGTCTGTGGACAGGATAAGCCCCAGCAGGCCTTGCTGGTGATTATCAACCCATGAGACCTGCCCGGCAATCCCTGAAAAAGGATAAATTGCCGGGCTGAGCAAAGTCACTTGAGGTCAGGAGCAAGTCAGAAGCCAGCAGCTTAAATGGGCCCGAAGTCTGTCTTTGTCCTGCAAACAGTCACCCAGCCAGGGACAGTTCCGGGTTCTTCTTCAGGGCTGGTTTCCGACAGCCTTTTGAAGAGCTGTCTTTCCTGAATTCTTCAGATATCTTCAGCCTGTTTGTTTTGGATTTTTGTTTTGAGCTGAAGACGCAGGGATGGATGCCTCCTTGAAAGCTGAAGGGGAAACCAGGTTCTTTTTTTTCAGATATCTTATGAATTTTTTGGCTTCAGCAAAGTCCGGGTTGATTTGCAGGGCCCGTACCAGGTGTTCAAAGGTTTTCTTGAATTTTTTAAAGGCAAAATAAGCTCTGGCAGCATTGTAATGCAGGTTTTCATCGTTTTCCACAAGTTCCAGCCCTCTGGTATAGTATTTCAGGGCCTGCTGATACATTTCCTGCTTGCGCAGATTTATCCCAAACTCATTGAACAGGTGTTTATGCTCCTTTTCAAAGGCAGCATCCAGCCCCACCAGCCTTTCAAAGATATTGTTGGCCTTGTCCTTGTCCCCTCGTTCAAGGTAAGTGAGCCCCAGCCCGAAATTGGCCCTGATGTTTTCTTCATCCACCTTGAGAGCGTTGTTGTATTCAAATTCAGCGCTGTAGCTTTCCCCTTTCAGGCGATGTCTGTCAGCCAGGGCAATGGTTTTGTTCAATTCCCGCATTTTTGGGTAAACAGTATAAGTATAAAATTCCGGTTCTGGTGAAAATTTTTCCAGAAGCTCATCCTTGGGAATCTTGTTCTTTGGTCCTGAGGGAACATAGTTTACATTCAGGGGCTGGATTTCCACCAAATCATCATCCAGTTCCTTTACAAACCAGTAAGTTTTCTGGATGGTTTTTTTCTGGGTACTTCCTGTGCCCACCTTGACCATGCTCTGGGAAGAAAAAACACCCTGGATCCTTGATTTTTCATCCTGAAGATGGTGAATGATATTCTGTTCCTGATTGGACATTGCAGTGCTCCTTGTTTTTCAGGCCGGCAAGCCTGAACAGTCTGAAAAATCGTAACAGTTTAGCCGTTTGCATGAGGCACGGGGACTGGCTCTCCCGTCACCCACTTGGCAATCCAACAGGCATTCAGCTTCAAAAATTCAGCTCAAGTGGGTGACGGGGTGCCTGTCTCCTGCGCCCTTAAAAAGGGCTAAACTGTTACGAAAAATCAAAATTGAGCTGAAAAGGTTATGAAATTTCCTACTGATAACCCAGTTTGCTCAAAATGTCATCTATTGTCTTTGCCGGATCAGAACTGCGGGTGACCGGGCGCCCTATAACAAGGTAATCAGCTCCGCAGCTGGCGGCCTGCTCCGGGGTTACAACGCGTTTCTGGTCGTCTGATCCGGGACTGATTCTAATCCCCGGGGTAACCAGGAGAAAGTCCGGCCCTGTATGGTTTCTGATCAAATCTGCCTCCAGACCGGAGCATACACAGCCGTCAAGCCCCCAGGATCTGGCTTTGCCGGACAGATCAAGGGTCACCTCACTGATTGACCGCGGTTCAGGCCAGGGCAGATCTTCCTTGTCCAGACTGGTGAGCAGGGTGACACCTATGAGTTTAGCAGAACAGGCCTGGGGGGCCTTTGAATCATTACGCGCAGAAACAGCGGCCTGAATCATGCTTTTTCCCCCTAAAAGATGCAGGGTGAGCATATCCACATTCATATCCAGACAGGCCAGCACAGCACCCCTGACCGTATTGGGAATATCCATGAGCTTGAGATCCAGGAAAATCCTGAAATGCATGGATTTCAGGCGGGCAATGACCTGCGGGCCGGCTCTGGTGAAAAGTTCCAGACCAACTTTGACCCAGACTTTTCCGGGGTCCAGAAGTCCTGCCAATTCTATGGCTGTTTCAGGTTCCTGAAAGTCCAGGGCAACAATGATGTCCGGCATTTCATCCTCATTTTGCAGTCCTGTAGAAAGACCGGACCAGCTGGTGCTTCCACAGGAAGGATTGAAAGTTTCTGACAATCAGACCGAAACTAGAGACAGTCCCCACGGACCAGCCAAGATTTCAGGCTGTTGGCCAGAATTTCTTCTTGAAAAAAATATTATTACCCGGATGTGATAAAGGCAAAATTTCAGTTTACCATTAACAACTTGACAGTCAAAAATTCTCTGTCAACGTCTTGTATTTACTGACAATTTCCAAAATCCTGAATGTCCGCA
>CAZHCY010000356.1:0-2343 GCA_964531185.1 uncultured Desulfovibrionales bacterium
ACAAGGCCCGAAAAGTAGCCATGACAAATTTCTTAAGCCTGCTGCCTGGATAAGAGCGGCTTGTCCGGCCTGCTGAACCCTTGCCAATGGCCGCGCCGCAGGTCCTGGCTTATTGCGCTGAAAAACTGTAACCATTCAGGGGACGCGGAAACCGGCATGGGAACTGTCCCCTGGGTGGATAAACCTGTTTTTTATGTTCAAGACAAACCTGAGTCTGTATCATTTCCAAACCGGTAATACACCCTGTTTCAGGTGCCGCAAAAGGTTTGATAAGGCTTGTCCCACGGCTCCGGGGCAAGGCGGTACAGCCTGTTTTCTTCAGTCTCCTGGAAAGGATTGGACAGAACCTGCATGAGCTGATGCAAGGCAGAATAATCTCCTTTATTTACAGCCTGGTCCAGGGATTCCTCCACCAGACGGTTTCTGGGAATAACTGCAGGGTTATGCCTGTTCATCAATGTTCTGGCCTCATCCAGGCTCTCAGTCTGACGCGTGAGCCTTTTCCGCCACAGATCATGCCAGGCCTTAAAGGCCGCGTCCTGAAACAGGGGTTCATCTGGGAGTTCATCCCGGGCCAGACCGCGGAAGGTATTGGTAAAGTCGGCCCGGTTCTTGTGCATCAGGTCAAGCAGCCCGTCCACCAGCTCCTCATCGCCATCTTCTGCATGGAAAAGGCCCAGCTTTTTCCTCATCACCTTGAGCCGGAAACTCTCAAATATTTCAGGAAAAGATTCCAGAGCCCGGGTGACCAGCTCAATGGCCCGGTCCTGTCTGGAACTAATCAAAGGCAGCAGGGTTTCAGCCAGCCTGGCCAGGTTCCACTGACATATCCTGGGCTGGTTCCCATAGGCGTATCTGCCCTGATGATCAATGGAGCTGAAAACAGCAGCCGGATCATAAACATCCATAAAAGCGCACGGGCCATAATCAATGGTCTCGCCGCTGAGCGCCATGTTGTCCGTATTCATGACCCCATGGATAAAGCCTGCTCCCTGCCACTTGGCCACCAGAGCAGCCTGGCTTTTCATTGCCCCTGTGAGCAGGGCAAGATATGGATTCTCCTCTGCCTGCAGCTCAGGATAATGACGCTTTATGGTGTAATCAGCCAGGACCCTGACCTCCTCAGGCCCGCCCCTGCGCACCGCTGCTTCAAAGGTACCCACCCGGACATGGCTGGCCGCAGTCCTGGTCAGAATCGCTCCAGGCAAGCTTGTGTGCCGGAAAACCTCTTCACCGGTGGTGACCACTGCCAGCCCCCGAGTGGAGGGAATGCCCAGACTGTGCATGGCTTCACTGACAATATATTCTCTGAGCATGGGCCCCAGGGCTGCCCTGCCGTCCCCGCCCCTGGAAAAAGGAGTCCGCCCTGAACCCTTGAGCTGGATATCAAACCTCATGCCCTGCGGGGTTATCTGCTCGCCCAGCAGAATGGCCCGGCCATCCCCCAGTACTGTGAAATATCCAAACTGATGTCCGGCATAGGACATGGCCAGGGGCCGGGCATTGTCCGGAAGCTGGTTGCCTGAAAAAACCTCAGCTCCCCTCTCAGTCTCCAGGGCATCCGGATTCAGGCCAAGGGATTCAGCCAGGGCCCGGTTAAAAAGAACAAGCCTGGGAAAGGGCACCGGCACCGGATCAAGGCGGACGTAAAAAGATTCCGGCAGGCGGGCATAGCTGTGGTCAAGATTCCAGCCTTCAGGCACAGACCTTGGGTTCTGCATGGTATTTTACTCCAAAATTTTCTAAAAACTGCTCCCTGCCTGACTGCCAAAAAGCCTGCCCGGCAACAATTTCTCCGGGCCGGGCAAACAGGTCAGGCGGCAGAAAATAAAAGAATATTCTTAATACATATCCACTCAGCCGGGAGCTGTAAACAGCCTGGTGCCCTGTTAAAGCTATGTTTGCGGCCTGGGAGCATTGCCCTCCGTATAACAGTTCAGACATTTGCATAAGGCACGGTGACTGGCTCTCCCAGCTCTTGTTTTTCTAAGTCTGTTTCCCATATCAGCACAAAAACAAGCGCTGAGGCACCTGCTTTCCTTAAAAGGGCTGAACTGTTGCGGCACAACAGCATCAGACAGATTGACTTGAACTGATGAACATGCAAGGTCTGTCTCGATAGAGGATGCTTCTTAATTTTTGAACCACCTCATGGCTTCAGGATGCCGGGTCTGCCAGGTCAGGATAGCTCTGCCCCAGGATCCCCAGGCACAGAAAAACCGCCCCTCCCCTGGACATTGTTCCGGATTTTGTTCTGGCACTAATTTAAACCACTTGAGAGTTAAAAGACTGAAGTTTCACGGAAAATCCGTATTTTAAGTTTACGCAGCCATGTTTAGTATT
>CAZHCY010000357.1:0-2313 GCA_964531185.1 uncultured Desulfovibrionales bacterium
AACAGGCTCCTGGATCAGTGGCCAGGGCTGCCAAAAAAGTCATTGCCAGGCTTAAAAACACTCTGCCTGAGGGCGTTCAGATCACCATCCTCAGGGACAGGTCCAATGTATTTCAGCAAAGGGCCGAGCTTTTGCTCAAAAACGCTTATCTGGGTCTGATTCTGGTTTTTCTTCTTCTGGCCCTTTTCCTGGAAGCCAGACTGGCTTTCTGGGTCAGCCTAGGCATTCCAGTGTCCTTTCTGGGTTCTTTTCTGTTCCTCTCAGGCACAGGCTTCACCATAAACATGATCACCATGTTCGCCTTTATTGTCACTCTGGGCATTGTGGTGGATGACGCCATTGTGGTGGGTGAAAACATTTATCACCACCGCAGGAAAGGTAAAGGCCAGCTGCAGGCGGCAGCAGCCGGGGTCAGAGAGGTGGCCATGCCCATAGTTTTCAGCGTGCTGACCAATATGGTGGCCTTCATGCCCATGTTTTTCATCCCCGGGGCCATGGGTAAAATTTTCAGCAATATACCTCTGGTGGTTGTCTGCGTCTTTGCCGTATCCCTCATTGAATGCCTCTTTGTCCTGCCGGCTCACCTGGCCCATGTCCATGACCGGCGAAGCAGAGGACCGTTAAAATATCTGTCCGCAATTCAATCCGGATTCAGCCGGGGCATTGAAAATCAGATCAGAAAACGTTTCGGTCCCCTCCTGGAGCTGGCTCTTGGCTGGCGCTACACCATCCTGGCCCTGGGCCTGGCCCTGCTCCTGTCGGCAGTGGCTTTTGTTCAGTCCGGACGCATGGGCATGGAACTCTTTCCCACTGTTGAATCGGATTATGCCTATGTCCAGGCTGTTCTTCCAGACGGTGCCTCCCTTGAGGAACTTGAACGGGTGGAAAAGACCATCACCAGTGCAGCCCGGCAGATCATCCGGGAAAACGGCGGGAAAAAACTGTCCAGGGCCCTGTTGACCATTGTTGAGGAAAATACTGTTGAGTCCAGGATATACCTGACCCTGCCCCATCAAAGACCCGTCAGCACCACTGAAGTGACCAGGCTCTGGCGTCAGAAGGCCGGGCCAATACCCGGCCTGGAAAGCCTGAGTTTTGAGGCGGACAGAGGCGGCCCCGGGGGAGGCAAGGGGCTCACTGTCCAGCTCAGCCACCGGAACCGGGATCTGCTGGAACAGGCCGGCATGGATCTGGGAGAAATTCTGGCCGGCTTTCCCGGAGTCAGCGATATTGACGATGGTACAGCCCAGGGCAAAAAACAGCTGGACATTAAACTCTCGGACCTGGGGACCAGAATGGGGCTGACCACCCTTGAAGCAGGCCGGCAGGTCAGACACGCTTTTCACGGGGCTGAAGCCCTGAAGCAGCAGCAGGGCCGCAATCAAGTCACGGTCAGGGTGCTTCTCCCTGAGCAGGAAAGGGCCTGCCAATTGACCCTGGACCGGCTCATTCTGCGCAAAGACGGCCGGGAAATCCTGTTCCGGGATGCAGTGACACAGGATTTCAGCCGTTCCTACACCACCATCACCAGGGTGAACAGCCGAAGGACCATCAGCGTAACCGCCAATGTCCAGCCCAAATCCAGGGCTGAGGAACTGGTGGCCCATCTCAGGGCTCAGGTCATCCCTGATCTTGGCCGGGATTACCCGGGCCTGGATGCAAGCTTTGAAGGGGCCCAGGGAGATCTGAGGGAAAGCGTCTCCAGCCTGATGCAGGGCCTGCTCATGGCCATGCTTGCCCTTTATGCCCTTCTGGCCGTACCTTTCAGAAGCTTTATCCAGCCTCTGATCATCATGACCTGTATTCCCTTCGGCATGGTGGGTGCTGTGCTGGGTCACCTGATCATGGGCTATTCCCTGAGCCTCATTAGTCTTTTCGGAATTGTGGCCTTAAGCGGAGTGGTCATCAACAACTCACTGGTGCTGATACATTTTACCAATCAGAGCCGAAACCAGGGTCTAACCCCCAAACAGGCCCTGATTGGCGCCGGCATGCAGCGTTTCAGGCCCATCCTGCTCAGCACCATGACCACCTTCGGCGGCCTGGCCCCCATGATTCTGGAAACTTCCCGGCAGGCCAGATTTCTTATCCCCATGGCCATATCCCTGGGTTTCGGCCTGCTTTTTGCTATGCTGATCATCCTTTTCCTGGTCCCCTGTGTATATCTGATTGTGGAGGACATCAGGAAAATCGTCCGGCCGTCTGAGACATGAACCTGTCCTGAACAACTCTCTGCAACCCGAAAGATCCTGGACCTTCAGATGGTCTCGACTCGAAACCTGCTACAGGATAAAAGTTGAATCTTTTCTTTTT
>CAZHCY010000358.1:0-2295 GCA_964531185.1 uncultured Desulfovibrionales bacterium
AAGCTTGAAAAGGAACAGAAGTTCACCCAGCCCCCGGCCAGGTACTCAGAGGCCTCTCTGGTGAAAAAGCTGGAAGAGCTGGGCATTGGCCGGCCTTCCACCTACGCGGCCATCATATCCACCCTGATTGACCGGGAGTATGTTATCCTGGAGGAGAAAAATTTTCAGCCCACTGAACTGGGGTCAGAGGTCTGTGACCTTCTGGTCAGGCATTTTCCAAGGCTTCTGGATACCGGCTTTACAGCACAGATGGAGGATTCTCTGGATACTGTGGCTGAAGGAAGTCAGGACTGGGTTGAGCTGCTCAAGGGATTCACCGGAGATTTTTATCCCACCCTGGACAAAGCCAGGAAAGAAATGGCCACGGTCAAGACCGGCAAGGAAACCGACATTAAGTGTGAAAAATGCGGAAAAAATATGCTCATCCGTTTCGGGAGAAACGGGGCCTTTCTGGCCTGTTCAGGCTATCCACAATGCAAGTCCACAGCCAATTTTACCAGGGATGAAAGCGGCCGGATCCAGGTTCAGGAACCAGAGCCGGTGATTCGGGAAAAGGTGGGGGAATGTCCGGAATGCGGGGGAAATCTTGTTCTGAAAAAAGCCAGAACAGGGAGCAGATTCATCGCCTGTGACAACTATCCCCAGTGCAAGTTCACCAGGCCTTTTTCCACAGGCATACCCTGCCCCAGGCAAGGCTGCGGCGGAGAAATTGTGGAAAAGGGCAGTCGCAGGGGCAAGGTGTTTTACGGATGCGACCAGTATCCCAAATGCGACTATGCAGTGTGGAACTATCCCCTTAATGAAAAATGCCCTGAGTGCGGATCAGGCATTCTGGTGCTGAAAAACACCAAAACCAGGGGCGAGCACGCAGCATGCCCTGAAAAAAAATGCAAATACTGGCGCAAGCTTGAAGAAGAGTGATACCGCCGGCAATACAAGATTATGAGGTTCGACTGTAAAAAAACCGTTATTGCAGTCGCAGGAGTCAGGGGGCAGAGGTCAGAGGTCAGAGATCAGAGGTCAGAGGTCAGGAGTCAGGGGGCAGGAGTCAGGCAAATCTTTTTAAGGAAAGCAGGGCATCCCGGCGCTTGTTTTTTGGTTGATGTCAACACAGGCTAAAAAAACAAGCAATGGGAGAGCCAGTCCCTCCGGCACGTTCAAATGGCTAAACTCTTACAGGATTATCAGTCAGAAGCATGCTGAAAACATCAGGTCCAGGCATTGAATTTTTTCAAAAACCCTGACGGATTGTAGGACTCCTTGGCCTTTCTCAGCCCTGGATCTCCCAGATCCTGCTCCCTGTTCACCACTTGAAAATCCCGGGCTGAATTTTCAAGAAAAAGCCTGTTAATGGCCTGGTACACTCCCTTGTAATTGGGGCAGCCCTTTTCAAAATGTATGACCAGGGTCTGATCCGGCAGGGCCTCGGCAACAGTGTAGGCAATCATGTCACTGCCGTGCATCAGCCCTGCACCGAATAGCCCGGTCAGTTCTTCCCACCTGGAAAAAATTCTGACAATGACATGGTTTTCCGCCTCCAGAGCAGCAGAATCATCACATTCTTTCCACAGACACCATTCAGTCTGCAGGGCCAGGGCTTTTTCAATGCAGTCCGGACTCAGCTCAATATAATCGTAGGAATATTTCTTGACAAACTGATTGAAGAGATTCTTTTTTTTGTGAAAGCGGTTGCCCTTGAGTTCAATGAGTTCCGGTACAGAATAGAGATAATCCCAGTGTTCCCGGTGCGGGGCCAGGTCAAGGTCGGGAAGCTGTTTTTGCCAGAGCGTGGCCAGCTTTTCAGGAATTCTGACCAGGGTGGTCCGGGCAGGGATTTCCTGGAACACAGCCCGCCAGTCAAGATTCCAGTCACCCACCGGGGCCCAGTAGAGGATCTGGGGGCGGGTCTGCCTGATCCAGGCCAGGCCGTGGGTAAAAGCGATTTCCAGGCCGTATTCATCGCTCCATCCGTAAAGATTGGCAAAGCTGTAGTCCGAAGCCGGCTGAAGGGTTTTTCTGAAAAGCTGGTTGTATTCATTCTGAAGATCCAAGGTGACCCTGGAAAACTGCATGTAGGTGTTCCTTTGTGCTGAGCAGGCTTTAAGTGATAAGCGTTTATACGGGATGCTAAGGCAGTATGTGATCCTGGTCAAGCCTGGCTGCCCGGGCATGGACCGGGCGTAACCGTTCAGGGGGGCGCGGGAACCGGCATGGGGACAGTCTCCGCAAGCCTTTTCCTGCCCTAAGCTGAGCGATTCACAATTTCAGAATACATAAAAAAAGTCCTCTACATTT
>CAZHCY010000359.1:0-503 GCA_964531185.1 uncultured Desulfovibrionales bacterium
GCACATGCGCAAAGGCCTTGGAGTAAAGAGTCCTTATGGAGACCATCTCTGGCTGGATATCAGGCACTTAGGCGAAGAGCACATCAAGTCCAAGCTCCGGGAAGTTTATGACATCTGCAGAAATTTTCTGGGAGTGGATCCAGTGACGGAGCTTATTCCGGTCAGACCCACTCAGCATTACAGTATGGGCGGGGTGAGAACCAACAAGGATGGAGCGGCTTACGGGCTGAAAGGCCTGTTTTCCGCAGGGGAAGCCTGCTGCTGGGATTTGCACGGCTTCAACAGACTGGGGGGCAACTCCCTGGCTGAAACTGTTGTGGCCGGCATGATAATCGGCGAAAAAGTTGTGGAATTTCTTAAAGGTTATGAAACCAAGTTTGATACCGGTGCAGTCTCCCGGGCTGCTGCCCGGCAGAAAGAGCGCATGGCTTTTCTCACCAGCGGTCAGGGCAGGGAAGAGGTTTATGCTGTGCGTGATCCCATGCAGGCTGTTGCACTGTACT
>CAZHCY010000359.1:513-2290 GCA_964531185.1 uncultured Desulfovibrionales bacterium
AAAAAGGGCATGGGCTTTGTCACCAGCGGATAGGGCAGTGGAAGTGGTTATGGTATGCTGTGTGCCCTTCAGGATGGTATGCTGGAGTATGTTGGCATTTTCCGCAATGAACAGGTATTGACCCTGGCAATGGACAAACTCAAAGAGATTCATGCCCGGGCCGGGAATTTAAAACTCAAATCCAGCGGAGCAGGAGCCAATCCTGAAATGGCTCTGGCCCTCAGGCTGCCGGGTATGGTCAGACTGGCCCTGTGCGTTGCCTACGGCGCCCTTGAGCGCAAGGAGAGCCGCGGGTCCCATGCCAGAGAGGACTATCCGGCCAGAAATGACCGGGACTGGCTGGTAAGAACCCTGGCCCGCTGGCCGGAAAACAGAGAACTGCCGGAACTTGAATATGAGCCGGTCACAAATGTGGTTGAGCTTCCCCCTGGAGATCGCGGATACGGAGCAGGCAAGATAATCAGTGCGGAAACCCCGGAGGCACAGGCATGAGCAGAACACTGAAATTGAATATTTTCAGGTATAATCCGGCCGACCCTTCATCAACCCCTGAAATGAAGGAATACCGGATGATGGAGACCGAGAATCTGAACCTTTTTGTGGCCTTGAACAAGATACGGGAGGAACAGGACCCGTCCCTGCAGTTTGATTTCTGCTGCCGGGCCGGAATCTGCGGGGCCTGCGCCATGGTTATCAACGGGCGGCCCGGGCTGGCCTGTCATACCAAAACCAGGGATCTGCCCCAGAAAATCACCCTGAATCCCCTGCCCGGGTTCAGACTGGTGGGAGATCTTTCCGTGGACACAGGGACATGGTTCAGGTCCATGAATGAAAAAGTGGAGTCCTGGATCCACACTGACAAAGAGTTTGACCCTGAGGCAGAGGAAGAGCCCATGGACAATGCCCTTGCTGAAAGGATCCATGAGCTGGACAGATGTATTGAGTGCGGGTGCTGCGTGGCGGCCTGCGCCACGGCTCAGATGCGCAGCGACTTTTTAGGAGCTGCAGCTCTGAACAGAATAGCCAGGTTTGTTATTGATCCCAGAGACGAACGGACTGAAAGAGATTATTTTGAAGTGGTGGGGACAGATCAGGGTATTTTCGGCTGCATGGGGCTTCTGGGCTGTCAGGATGTCTGTCCCAAAGAACTGCCCCTGCAGGATCAGCTTGCTTTTGTGCGCAGAAAAATGGGCTTTTATGCCCTGAAAAAGATACTGCCATGGAAAAATTGATGTCCTTTAAGACCCAATTCAGGGAGATTTTTGCCCTGGGATTTATCAGGCAACACATGAGATGCAGCAGTTTAGCCTTTTTTAGGAAAGCAGGACACCCCGGTGTTTGTTTTTTGGGTGGATGTAAAAACCAGACCTGGACAAGCAGACCCCGGGAAAGCCAGTCCCCCTCCGGGCTGCATGCCTCCGGGCAGAAAGCCGTGCCTTATGCAAATGGCTGAACTGTTACCGGTTTTTTAAATGGCACTGGACCAGGAACTTCAGTACGTGTTTTTTATGACCCAGAAGACATACACAATTGGAGAACCGGAGCTGGCCAGGTGCCTTTGCAGACAGCTTAAGTGTTCATTAATGATGCAGAATGCGGGAAATAAATATGCACCAGATAAAAGTCACTGATATTACCCGGAACGTAGCGGAAATGGGTGTAAAGGACAATGTGCAGCTCCCTGACGATGTGCGGCAGGCCCTTCGTCCCGCTTTTCAGGAGTAAACCAGCCCGGCCGGCAGGGAGATTCTGGGACAGCTTCTGGAAAATGCCAGGC
>CAZHCY010000360.1:0-2283 GCA_964531185.1 uncultured Desulfovibrionales bacterium
GCATGCTTTTTTCAACTTTTTCCTTTTCCTTTTGCAGAAGCTCTCTGGATTCAGTGAGATGAGCGGTTTTTTCACTGACTTTTGCAGAAAGGGTTCTGTTCCAGCTGAGGGACGTCAGGTACAGCCCCAGCAGTCCGGTAACCACCACAATGATAAACAGCCCGGCCACTGTCCATTGTTTGACAAGCACTGGAAAGATAAGTCCGTAGACCTCGCTTTCAGGAGCAGCCATAACCACGGACCATAAGGCGGGTTCCCTGCCGTTGCCGGCTGATCCGGAAAACAGGACAGGAGACCAGGCAGCCAGTTTTTTTATCTCTCCTTCTTTATGTCTGTGCCAGCCGGAAATATACCAGTCAGTTCCTTCTGTTCCTTTTAACATCTTTTTTTCCAGCAGCCGGTTGACCCTGTGGTAGGAAATGTTCGGATTTTTTTCCTGCCTGGCCTGGCGGTGGTCTTGCCCTATGAAGTCCTGTTCATGATGATAGAGGAACCTGGCGCTGCTGTCTGCAATCCATGAATAGCCTGTTTGGCCGGAGATGACGTTTACGCAGTGGTGGCTGGCCAGCGCAGTGGCATTGACCAGGAAGTAGACTCCTGATGGCTGGTCTGAAAAGGCCATTTCCGTATCATCCTGGTCAGGTTCTGCCCTTACAAGAGACCTGGCCATGAACATAAGGCCTGCTCCCTTGTAAGGTCCGGTATCCGGGAATATGGTCCTGCTGTAAAAAGTCCCGGAAGGACGGTCTTGAGCAAAGTTCAGAAACTGGCCCACAGGAAATTCAAGACCAAGCCGGTCCAGGGAACTGCAGCTCTGATCCGGGACAGTCTTAATGAAGCCGTTGGCCTGGGTAATAATGCCTGCTCCCAGGACCTGCCACCTTTGATACATTGAGTAGAAGCTTGGGATGTTTGTTACAGGTCCGGCCTGCAGGCAGCCGCGGGCATAGATGTTGAGAAAGGTTTCCAGAAAGGCAAAATGAGTTTCAATATCCTTGGCTGTTTTGCCGGCCAGGGTCAGCTGCTGCTCATTGAATTGAGAAGTTATGGTTGTTTTGAGCTGAAGGTTGCCGGTATAGGCAACCAGAAATGCCACGGCTGAAATGGACAGCAGAAAGATGATGCTAAAAATGAGTGATTTTCTGGTCATGACCCTGGATCTTTCTTATTGCCGGCCGGAGTCGGCAGGCGGTTTTTCTGTGCCGCCCTCCACGGCCAGGGAGGGGGGCAGGTAGACCATTATGGTTGTACCCTGGTTTTCCTGGCTGAAAAGTTCCAGGGTGCCGCCCATGTCATCCAGAATTTTTTTGGTCATGGCCAGACCCAGCCCAGCCCCTTCCCCTTTTTTGGTGCTGAAGAAGGGGTTAAAGATCTTTTCCCGGATATCGGCAGGAATCCCCCGTCCTGTATCCTTGACTGTGATGACGATGAATTTTTTTTCCATGGAGGTGCTGAGGGTCAGAGTTCCTCCGTCGGGCATGGCTTCGATGGAGTTTTTGACCAGATTGATCAGGCATTGCTTGATGAGTTCCGGGTCGCCCAGGGCCAGGGCCAGGCCATGAGTGAGTTCGGTCTCGGATTTGATATTCTGTTCTTCGCAGCTCATTCTGAACAGCTGCAGAATATCCATGATGGCAGTGTTCACATTGATTTCTTTTTTTTCTGAAGGTGTAGGCCTGGAAAAATTGATGATGTTTTTCAAGATCTTGTCCAGCCTCTGGGATTCCTGGAGGATGATCTTGACTTTGTCCTTGGAGTCCTGGTCCAGATGGGAGCTTCGCAGCAAAGAATTGGCAAAGCCGCCTATGGCAAAAAGGGGATTGCGGATTTCATGGGCGATATAGGTGGAAAGTTCTCCAATGGCAGCCAGCTTTTCCGACTGCTGCAGCCTTTTTTCCATTTCAGTTCTGTGGGTAATGTCTCTGCGCATTTCCACTATTTTGTTCATTTCCCCCTGCTGATTAAATACCGGGTAGGCGTATACCCTGAAATAATGGGCTCTGCCCATACTGTCCACGCTGCTTTGAATGGATTCAGCCGGTTTGGCTGAAAGCAGAGTTTTTCTGAAAGGGCAGTCAGGACTGCTCAGGTCACAGCCTGTGGAAGGGGTCATGTCTGAAAAAATCTGCCAGCAGAATTTGCCCAGAATGTCCTGCTTGTTTTCCCCGGTTTTTTTGATGAGATTATGATTGACGTCCAGAACCTTGCCTTTGGTATCCAGAAGCATGATGTCATCCTGGATCTGGTCAAACAGGGCGGACAGGATGGCCTGCTGCTGATACA
>CAZHCY010000361.1:0-2254 GCA_964531185.1 uncultured Desulfovibrionales bacterium
CGGGAGCATTACCTGTTTGTAAATTTCGAGATAAATCAGGAAATTCAGGTCAGGCACGGGGACTGTCCCTGGCTTCGGGACTGTCCCCTGGGTGGATAAACCTGTTTTTTATGTTCAAAGCAAACCTGAGTCTGTATCATTTACAAACCGGTAATACACCCTACTGAATTAAAATCCAGGTAACAGTTTAGCCTTCTTTTCAGGAAAGCAGGACATCCCGGGGCTTGTTTTCGGGTTGATGCGAGAAACAGGCCTGGAAAAAACAAGCGCCGGGGGAGCCGGTCCCCCTCCGGGCGCCGCCTCCGGCCAGAAAGCCGTGCCTCATGCAAATGGCTGAACTGTTACAAATCCAGAAAATATCGGTTTAGCCCAGGAAATTTTTCAAGTACGGAATCTGGACCCTGCATTCCTGAGCCGGGCCCATTTTGCAATACCGCCCTGGAAACCATCATGGCTCAAACAATCACCATCATCGGCTGCGGACCGGGTGCAGCTGAATACGTCACCCCGGCTGCTGTTCAGGCTGTTCAGGAAGCTGAACTGGTCATGGGACCGGAAAAACTGACCAGGCTCTTTGACCTGCCCCGGGAAAAACTGGTTTTTCCGGACAAGAGCCTGGATCAGACTCTGAATCGCATGGCCCGGCTCAGGCAGAAACACCAATTGGCGGTTCTGGTCTCAGGCGATCCAGGCTGTTTCAGCCTGGCCGCTCCTGTGGTCAAACGTTTCGGCCCTGAAAGCTGCCGGATTATCCCAGGCATCAGTTCAGTCCAGCTGGCCATGGCCAGGCTGGGGCTTTCCTGGGCCCAGGCGTCCATGGTCAGCATCCACGGCCGTCCGGATCAAGAACTGGACAAATTCCTCCATCTGCCCTGCCCGCTGGTCATTCTGCTGGGAACAGACACTGTACCTGTCCTGCCCCACCTGGACACCCTGCTTGAAAAGGGTTCTGCCTACCTTTTGCAGAACCTGGGCCTTGCAGAAGAACGCATAGTGCAGATCACCTGTCCGGAAGACCTGGAACCCCAGCTGTCAGGCTCCGCGTTGCTGGTGGTGGTTTAGCCTGAGACCATGAAAATTCTGCAGATCAATACTGAAAAGACCTGGCGAGGCGGGGAAAGACAGACTTTTTTGACTGCCCTGGGTCTTATGCAGGCCGGTCATCAGGTGGCTGTCCTGTGTCTAAAGGGGCGACCTCTGCACAAAATCTGTCTACAGCACAGCATACAAGTTCTCCCTGCTGCTGGACAGAAAAATGCCTTTGGCTGTCTTCTGCGTCATGGACAGAGTTTTGATATCCTTCACGCCCAGACCGGCAAGGGCCAGAGCCTGGCGGTTGCCTCCAGGCCATGGCACTGCCGGCCGGTAATTTATACCCGGCGGGTGGACTTCAGACCCAAAGGCACAGCCGCCCGCATCAAATACCGTCTGACCACGGAAGTGGCAGCCATCTCCCCGGCCATCCGGGATATAATCGCCCCCCTGGCGCAGGGCAAAACAATTCCGGTCATCCCCAGCTGCATAGACACTTCCAGACCGGTCCTAAAACCTTGCCCCCGGGCCCTGGCCCTGAGGCAGAAATATTCCCGGCAGGCAATCATTGCCACCACAGCCGCCCTGGTCCCGCACAAGGACCCCCTGACCATGGTCCGGGCCATTTACGCTTTGAAAAAAATCAGCCCTGATCAATTTATATTTCTGCACTTTGGCCAGGGCCGGCTTCTGGAATCAGTCAGGCAGGAAATAAACCGGCTGGACCTGGACAGGGAATACCTGCTCATGGGCTTTGATCCTGAGGTGGAAAGATGGTTCCCTGTCTTTGACATTTTTGCCATGAGTTCCAGTGAAGAAGGCCTGGGCAGCAGCGTGCTGGAAGCCTTCAGATACAAAATCCCGGTGGTGTCCACTGATGCCGGAGGACTCAGGGATCTGGTATCCGGCAGGGGACTGCTCTGTCCGGCAGGTCATCATGAGTGCCTGGCCGCAAAACTCAAACAATTGCTGAATGAGCCTGAGCAGCACCAGGATATGGTCAGCCGGGCTTATGACCATGTCCTGAACATGCACAGCCTGGAAAAAATGACCAGCGATTATATCCTGGTTTACCAGAACCTGCTTGAAACAAGCTGAACTGTGACCCTTAAATCAGTTTCCAGCCCCTGAAACAGGGGCTTTCACTTTTTGTATGAGTAACAGTTCAGCCGTTTGCATGAGGCACGGGGACTGGCTCTCCCGTCACCCACTTGGCAATCCA
>CAZHCY010000362.1:0-2244 GCA_964531185.1 uncultured Desulfovibrionales bacterium
CGGAAAGAAAACCTACAGTTTCAGCATCCAGAAAGAAAGACTTTCCGGATGGAAGCAATCTTGTATCCACGAATCTTCACGAATCTGCGCGAATAAGAATAAAGAAGAGAACGGGGTAACAGTTTAGACATTTACATATGGCCCGGCTTCCTGCCCGGAGGGGGAATGTCCGGCACCCACTTGAGTGGATATTTCCAGGTATGAATTGTTACTGACAACTCAAGTGGGTGCCGGGGTGCCTGCCCCCTGCTTTCTTTAAAAATGGCTAAGACTGATACAGAATGGGAACAATCCTATTTTATTGAAACCCAGAATCCCCAAAAAGATTACTGGCTAACAGATATGGATAAAACAAAACAGGTAAAAGTAACAATCCCCAATGACCTGCGGTTTCTGGAACTGATCCTGGACAATGCACGCAATGCTGCGCAACTTCTCGGCTTTGAGGATAAGACCATCTACGAAATACAATTAGGCACAGAGGAGGTATTGTCCTCTATAATCCACAATGCCTTTGAAGCAGAACAAAATGCCAGCATTGATGTCATCTTCAATCTTAAACCCTCAGGCCTGGAGATTGTTATAAGGGAAAAAGGACTCCCCTTTGATCCTGATCTCTGTCAGAAATTTTCTCCTGAAAAATTTAAAAAGGATAAGCTGTCAAAAGGACTGGGAACCTATCTGGCCAAAGGGCTGATGGACGAATTTTCCTTTCATAATCTGGGAAGAAAGGGCAAGGAAACTTATCTCTTCAAATACCTGGACCAGAAAAGAATTGACAACATCCTTACTCGGCCAGAATTAAACCACGCCCAGGCTCAAGACAAAGTTGAAAGCCTGCCTCCCAAAAGCGTCAACTACTTTGTTCGCTTACTGAAAGAACAAGAAGCAATTGAGGTCGCAAAATGCGTTTACTCAGCTTATGGATATACCTATCTTCACGAAGACATGTACTATCCTCAAAGGGTGCGGACCTTAAACAAAAGCGGAGATTTGCTTTCTTTCGTGGCAGTTAAGGATGATGATAATGAAGTCATAGCCCATGCAGCCCTGATCATGGGTGAGGACCCTCTGGTCCCTGAATGCGGAGTTGCAGCAACCAAGCCAAAATACCGCGGTCAAGGCTGTTTAAACAGACTGAGCCAGGCCAGGATAGATGAAGCTCGAAAAAGAGGATTCATGGGTGTTTATGGGTTAGGTGTCACCACCCACTATTTTTCCCAAAAATCCATGCTCAAACATGATTTAAAGCCCTGCGCCCTGCTGCTCTCCAATGCCCGTGAACCGCTTTATAAAAATATCACGGAAAAAGATATACAGCGCGAAAGCGCGGTCCTGCAATTCAAATATCTAAATGCACCAGAAAAAACCGTAATTTATCCCCCTGAAAACCATGCTGATTTTATTCATCAAATATATTTGAATCTGGGAATCAGCCCTGAAATGGGAAAAGTTGGCGAGCATCAGGAATTGGATGAACATGAATCAAGTATCAGCCTTAAAACCGATTCAGAACGAGTCACAGCTGACCTAAGAGTCCATAAATACGGCAGAAATATTATAAATCAAATAAAAACCAAGTGCGAAGCCCTTGCACCGCATTCAGTCAAAACCATCTATCTCCATCTGCCCTTGATGGATAAAAACACAGCAAAATATTGCTCATATCTGGAAAAACTCGGGTTTTTCTTTGCAGGTATTAAACCTGGATCAAACAATGGTGACAGCCTGATTTTGCAGCACCTTAATGAACACTGCATCAACTATAACCTGCTTGCCACTGGCTGCGAATTCTCTGCAGCAATAAAAGAATATGTGCAGGATCAGGACTTAAAATCCAAATCAATATAATATCCTGCCCAGATCAACTCTCTTTTTAACAAGGATAAAAACCCTTGGGACATCTGTCATGAAGCGCCTGCCTGGGTTTATGGAACTTTTCATTATCATAGATATATCTCAGCAGCTCTTCCCTTCTCTCTTCCCCAGCCAAATGAGCAATCCCCACTGCATGCTCACATATGCTAAGCCCCCTGGGATCAAAGGCTCCCTGTTCAGTCACTATGACCACAGGATCTGCTGCTATGGCTGTGCTGGTGATGCCTTCCGGGCTCTTCTCCAGGATCTTGGAAACTCCGCTGTTGGTTATTGATTTCATGGCAATAATCGGAACCCCGCCTGGTGACAAATTCGCTCCGCGTAAAAAATCAGACTGCCCGCCTATACCGCTATATATCTGGTTGG
>CAZHCY010000363.1:0-2216 GCA_964531185.1 uncultured Desulfovibrionales bacterium
TAAGCTGTTACAAACCGGCAAATTTTCTGCACGGGCAAAGATTTTCGCCTTACTGTCCTGAAAAATCGACAGCTGCTTCTGCTCGTGCCTGACTTGCCTGCTGGAACAGAGCATGAATAAATTTGGATCATCCATGTTTTCTACAGACAATTCTTTGCAAAATTTATCTTTTGAATGCTGTGACGCACAGGATATCCTGATGAACGCTCCCATCGGGATATTCACCTCCACCCCCCAGGGCAGTTTTATTGCTGTGAATCCGGCCATGGCTGCCATTTACGGCTATGACTCGCCGCAGCACATGCTGGAGTCCACACCCGACGTACCCATCCACATATATCATGATCCTGAAACCAGGAAACGTTTTTTTGGACTTTTCCAGGACTCGGACAAGGTTCATGACTTTGAATGCCTGCATAAACGCAAAGATGGATCCACTCTGTGGATCTCTGAGTCTGTCCGAATTATCAGGGACACCCAGGGAAAGGTAAAATGTCTTCAGGGATTTGTTTTGGATATTACAGCCAGAAAACAGGCTGAAAAAGCAAACCTGGAAAGTGAAGAACGCTTCAGGCAGATGTTCACCAACGCGCCCATGCCCTACCAGTCCCTGGATGAACACGGAAATTTTCTGGACATCAACCAGACTTTTCTGGATCTACTGGGTTATTCACGGAAAGAAATCATCGGCCGAAATTTTGCAGAAATTCTGCATCCGGACAGGAAAGAACATTTCAGGCAGAATTTTCCCAGATTCAAGGCTGTGGAAGAGATAGCAGGGATGGAGTTTGAAATACTCAAAAAGGATGGTTCCAGCATAATTGTCTTTTTTAACGGTAAGATTCAGCGTGATTCTGAAGGTAGATTTTTAAGGTTACACTGTATTTTTCAGGACCTGACACATCAGAAAAACACTGAAAATTACCTGCAGCAGGTTCTGGAAGCCACGGATGACGGCATATGGGATTATGATCTGAAAAACAAAATATTTCATTATTCAGAGCGGTTCGCAGAAATGCTGGGTTACCAGCAAGGAGAAATAAATAACTTCGGCTGGTTCTGCCAGCAGAATATTCACCCTGAAGACAAATCCCTTTTCCAGGAGGCTTTTGATAATTATGTTCTGGGCATTGCATCTCATTATTCCACTGAATTTCGTCTGAAAACCAAAAGCAATGATTACATCTGGGTATATGCCAGAGGCAGGGCCATCCAGAGGGATGCTTCGGGAAAAGCTCTTCGGGTGGTAGGGGCCCATTCGGATATCAATAAACGCAAACTCCTGGAACAGCAGTTGAGAAAAGTTAATCTGCAGCTTCAAGAATCCCTGGCTGAACAGGATATGTTTTTTTCCATCATTGCCCATGATCTTAAATCCCCCATGTCCGGAATGCTGAGTTTGTCAAGGGTTATGGATCATGAACTGGAGACCCTTACAGAACATGAACTGCATTACATCACCAGGGAAATGCATAAAAACGCCCGAGGGGTATATAATCTGCTGAATGATCTTTTGGAATGGGCTTCTCTGCGCAAAAACAACCTTAAGATGAGTCCAAGCAGAGTCAGCCTCAGGAATCTGCTGGAAAACAGTCTGGAAGCAGCCTCCAATGCCGCGAGACAGAAGGGAATTGTCATACAAAATAATGTTCCTGACCAGCTCTTTGTTCATGTTGATTCCAATATGATCAATACTGTTCTGAGAAACTTGATTTTCAATGCAGTCAAATTCTCCTACCGGAATGGGAAGATTCAGTGCAGCGCCAGCAGATCCAACACTGTAATTCAGGTGTCTGTTCAGGACCAGGGCACAGGCATGGATGAAAAAGTTTTAAACAACCTTTTTTCTCTGGCACAAAAGTTCAGTCATCCCGGGACAGAAGGAGAAAAAGGAACAGGACTGGGCATGATGCTCTGCAAAGAACTGATCCATAAACACGACGGCAGGCTCTGGGTGGAAAGCGAGCTGCACAAGGGTACCACTGTTTACTTTACCTTGCCTGAGGCAGGATCGTAAGACGAGCTGATGGTTTTCATCCTGGACGCACTGCTCATAGCAAATCCTGGACCCGGGAGGTCCCATGCATGATAATATTTTGAACGATCCTTCTTTACGTCCTTCCAGTCGGGAAAAATCCGAACTTAAAAAGGAGCACCACCGCCTTCAGCTGGTTCTGGAAGGGACCGGGACGGGGCTATGGGACTGGAAGGTCCAG
>CAZHCY010000364.1:0-2197 GCA_964531185.1 uncultured Desulfovibrionales bacterium
TACAGGGAAAACAATCCGGATTACACCCTGACAAACCGGGAAAAACAGCAACGCAGAAACCGCTGCAGGCGGGCCAGTCAGTCCATTTCCAGAGAGTTTGCAAAGATGGACGCGTTATCAGTTCAAAGTAAAGATATATCAGGTGTTTATGGCCTTATTTCTGTCCAGGATCTGCTGATTGCAAAGATGGATGCGAAAATCGTAAAAATAACTGAAACATCAAGTTCTTACACCTAAGTTAGTTGTGATTGCAAAGAGAGGACTCGATATCTTTTTCTCCACAGGCGATGATATGAAGGTGCAACCATTATTCACCGATATTTTAGCTGAGGGGGAAAATTATGGCCCAAAGATTTTCAAAGGACGAGTTATTCCGACTCAGAAACCACATTCCCATAAATGATGTCATTGTTCGTGTCCTGGATCTGCCATCCAAGACCAGGGACGGATATCTGCGTTTCTTATGTCCCATCTGCTCTGAATTTATGACCGCCTGTAATCCCACAACCAATCTGGCCAGGTGTTTTCGCTGCGAAAGAAACTTCAATCCCATTGACATGGTCATGGTGGTCAAGGGCTTAAACTTCCGGGAGGCTGTAATTTTTTTTGCAGGGCATGAAACAAAGGTCAGGGAAGTAGAAATCATGTTGAAGAAACAGATTCAAAACTACCTGGAATGGATGAAGGCTGAGGAGTATGCTCAAGGGACAATTGTTAGAAGCAGCCGGGTTCTAAAACGACTGCTGGACTTTATGGTACTGAACCAAATCCCTTGGGAGCGCACTTTTTCCTGTGATACATTGATGGCATTCCATGACTATATCCAGGTTAAGTATGCCGGGTTTGTCCTGCGCGGATTCATGCGCTACCTGCACCAGAAGGGCCTAATCTGCTTGCCGCCGGATGCTTTGCCTAAAGGCAGAGGCAGATGCAAACTGAAAAAAGGCAAGCTGCCCCCGATATATGAAGAATACATCCACTATTATCAAAGAACCAGACAGGCAGGACATATCCAGATATTGCGTATCATAGCCACATTATCTGCCCTGAATGCTTATTTGCAGAAACATGGAATCCGCCTGGAAGACCTGGATGTCTTTCATATGGACTGGAAAAAGACCGCCATAATTGCGCCAGAACCAGAGGACACAGACTGGCTGCCTTTAAATCCCTGGCTCGAATGATCCGCTTTCTTTATCCTGAACATAAATCTCTGGCTGACAGGATCCTCTCCATACCTCAAAAACGATTCCAAAGAAAATTGATGTTCTTTTTAACCCATGAGCAGGTCATGAAAGTCCTGCAGTGCGTTGACCTCAAAAAATCAGACGGCTTCAGAGATTATGTCCTGATCCATCTGCTATACGACACCGGGGTCAGAGCTCATGAGCTGGCCTCTTTACGTTTGGACTACTTTGACCCGGAAAAGAAATCCCTGGCCATCCTGGGCAAAGGAGACAGGTTCAGGCAGATAGAAATCTGGCCCAAAACGGTCCAGCTTCTGACCATATACATTCAAAAATATCGCCCTGTACCAAGGCCCATGCACCACAACAGTCTGTTCCTCAATCAGCGCAGACAAAGTTTTACCAGGCATGGAATATACAGGTTATGCCGAAAATACCTTCTCAAGGCCTTTGGAGAAGACAAAATCAGGGAATTAAACCCGGCTCATTGCTTCCGCCACTCATGCGCCATCAATATGCTCAACTCAGGCTTCAGCCTGACCGACATTAAAAATCACCTGGGCCATGAAATCCTTCAATCCACCATGGTCTATCTCAAACTGGACCTGACCAGAAAAAAAGAATTGCAAAAACAGTTCATTGAATACACCCGGAACCAGCTAAAAGACGAAAAGCTGGATGATCTGATCAACTGGGAAAACGAGCAGGAAACTCTTAGCTGGCTGGACAGTCTGTAAGGCTTAAGTGCAGGCGCAGCCAGGATCAGAACCGGTTTATTTATGAGATGAAAATTATGTTGCCAGTCAAATATGATTATGCTGCCTGTTTCTGTATCCACTTGTTATCATTGAAGATACAAAACCAAAGCAAAATCCGGCGTATTTACATTTCTGTCAATGGATTGTACGAACTCGCAACATAAGGGACAGGCTAGATTTGCATTTTTGTCCTGCTCAACATCGGAACCCGGAGGACGGGCTAACTTCCAATAACGGTTTCATTTTCAGGCT
>CAZHCY010000365.1:0-2194 GCA_964531185.1 uncultured Desulfovibrionales bacterium
ACCCACTTGAGCTGAATTTTTGAAGTTGAATGCCTGTTGGATTGCCAAGTGGGTCACGGGAAAGCAAGACCACGTGCCTCATGCAAACAGCTGAACTGTTACGATCTGACAAAGTTTCTTGACCAGCAAACCCTGAAAATATATCATTTGCCAAACTTTTATTTTTTTACACTGGTTATTTTAGCAAGTCAAAAACAATAAATGAAATAACAGCCCGGCCTAACAGTTCAGCCATTTGCATGACGCACGGCTTCCTGCCCGGAGGCATACATCCCGGAGAGGGACCGGCTCTTTCTGCGCCTGTTTTTTTCAAAGCCTGTTTCCTACATCAATACATCAGCCAGAAAACAGGAGCTGGGGTGCCTTGCTTTCCTTAAAAAAAGCTGAACTTTTACAGCCTGGCCCTTTGCAGGCCTGACTGCTGTTCAGGAAAGATCAGAATGCCCGGATACAAAGGACATGTGTTTGGCGCTGCAGCACTGGGAGCAGCCTCTCTGGCCGGCCTGAACTGGCTGGGCTGGTATACCCCTGATTTTCCTGAAGCAGTACTGCTCATGGTCTTTGTTTTGCTGGGAGGCATTTTTCCTGATGTGGATACTGATTCCGTGGCCCAGAAGCTGTTTTATACGGTCCTGCTGCTCACCAATGTGACCCTGATGATCCAGGGGCATTACAAATGGGCCGCAATATTGGGCTTTTGCGCCATGCTGCCTGTGGTGGCCGGACATAGAGGCTGGATCCATACCTGGTGGGCCATGTTTCTGGTACCCCTGACCATTTTCATCCTCCCTGTGCTGTTTTACCAGGTTAAGTGGCAATACCTGGTTCCCTTTTATACCGCCTCAGTATTTGGTTATTTCATTCACCTTCTGCTGGACCGCAAATTCATCTGACATGACCGGCAGAATCTTCACCCTTCAGACCCTGGGCTTTAATACTCCTTGACAATCCCCTGTGATTGAAGGATATCCTTGGCAGATGCCGGGGCGGCAAAGACAGACCTGCTGTCCGGGCTTGTTCCCCTGAAACAATTACACAGCTTCCTTTTTCCGGCTTCCATGATCAAGCTTCCCTTCCAGAAACAGAAACCCATGCAAAAGGTCCTGACAGCTCTGATTCCGGTGCTGCTGAGTGCTGTATACCTGTTCGGGCTCAGGGTCCTGGCCGTGCTTTTGATCTGTCTGGCTGCAGCTTATGCTGTTGAATGGTTCATGGCCTCCAGAAGAAATGCAGGAGTTACCCAGGCCTGCTTTGTAACCGGGACCCTTTACGCCTTGTCTCTGCCACCGACAATTCCCTACTGGATAGCTGCCGCAGGCATGGTGGTGGGCATCCTGTTCGGCAAGGAAGCTTTTGGAGGTTTTGGAAAAAATGTTTTCAACCCGGCCATTGTAGGGCGGGCTTTTGTCTGGATAAGCTTTCCAGTGGAAATGACTTCCAGGTTTGTGCCGGCTTTTCAGGATTTTCCCGGCGGATTCATGCGCTGGAGCATGGAAAAATCAGCTTCCGCTCTTTCCAGCCCTGAAGACCTTGACGCCTTGACCTCGGCCACGCCCATGTCTGCGGCCAAAACCTATGGTTACCTGACCGGCCTGCCTGATCTGTTCACCGGGCTGATAGGCGGGGTCTTCAAAACTGAAGGCACAGATATGGTCCTGGGAGCCGGTTCCATGGGCGAAGCCAGCGCCCTGGCCATAATGCTTGGCGCCGGCTATCTCATTTACTCCAGGGCGGCCCGGATCAGGCTCATACTGTCACCTTTGCTGGGAGCTCTGCTCATGGCCATATTCATGAGATACGGGCTTGGCCTGGCTTATGTCCCCAACCCCTTGTTTGTCCTTTTTTCCGGAGGGCTTTTGTTTGCTGCCGTATTTATGGTCACTGAACCGGTCACTGCCCCTGGAACTCCTGCAGCCCAATGGATATATGGACTGTTCATCGGCATAATTATTGTTCTGCTCAGGTACCAGGGTATTTTCACCGGAGCAGTGGCCTTTGGAATACTGCTTGGCAACATGCTGGCCCCTTCCCTGGATCTGTGGTTCAAAAGATATACTGCCTGGAAGAAAAAGCGGCTTTCCAGGTCGTCCGCAGCCTGATCCAGCTCCTTGACCCTGTCTGCCGGATTCCCCGGACCAGACTAGTTTCCATCCGGAAAGTCTTTCTTTCTGGATGCTGAAACTGTAGGTTTTCT
>CAZHCY010000366.1:0-2173 GCA_964531185.1 uncultured Desulfovibrionales bacterium
GGTGACGGGGTGCCTGTCCCCTGCGCCCTTAAAAAGGGCTAAACTGTTACAAAACAGTTTTTTCTACCCAGGGGACAGTCCACAGCCTGGTTGTCAAAAACGCATAATGCACCCGGGCAGGACGCTTACATCAACCCAAAAAACAGGCACTCTGGGGTGCTCTGCTTTCCTTAAAAAGGGCTGAACTTTTACATAAATAATTATTGAACCGGGACACACCATGCAGGACAAGCAACACACCACTGAAGAAAATACAGCTGCTTCTCAAACAAGAAGAAATGATTCCCTGAAGCAGTCCGCTCAGGACATTGTCATGATGACTGAAGCTGGAGCCAGGGACCCGAAAAATATTTTCTTCAAAGCGCTGATAATTATCATCTGCATTGCCTGGTCCGGTTTTCAGCTGATGATTGCCTATGACCCCATCAATTCTCACATTGCCAGGGCCTGGCATCTGGCCTTTGCTCTGTGCCTTGCCTTTCTGGCCTACCCGGCCTACAAGCAGCAGAGTCCCCCCATCTGGGTTAACTGGACAGCCAGGTTCATCCCTGCTTTCACCAGAAAATCCAACCGAAGATATATTCCTGTCTATGATATTGTCTTTTCCCTGCTGGGAGCAATTTCCTGTCTTTATATCTGGTGGGATTATGAAAACCTGATCTACAGACAGGGTCTGCCCAACAGCACCGACATGGTCATGGGCCTGATACTGATGGTTGTCCTGGTGGAAGCAGCCAGGCGTTCCCTGGGCCCGGCCCTGGCCATACTGGCCCTGTTTTTTCTGTCCTACAACTTTATCGGTCCTTATCTTCCGGAAGTCATAAGGCACAGCGGGCTGCCGGTGGATTTCATCATCAGTGACATGTATCTGAGCACCACTGGAATTTTCGGTGTACCACTGGGGGTCTCTACTGATTTTGTTTTTCTGTTTGTTCTGTTTGGTGCTTTGCTGGATAAGGCCGGCGGCGGCAAATACTTCATAGACGTGGCTTTTTCCGCCCTGGGCAACTACAAGGGAGGGCCGGCCAAAGCCGCAGTTGTGGCTTCAGGACTAACCGGGTTGGTCTCAGGATCATCCATTGCCAACACAGTAACCACGGGCACATTCACCATTCCCCTCATGAAAAAAGTCGGCTTTCCTCCGCACAAGGCTGCCGCAGTGGAGGTGGCTTCTTCCACCAACGGCCAACTCATGCCGCCCATTATGGGAGCCGCCGCCTTTATCATGGCCGAAATCATAGGCATGCCCTATCTGGATGTGGTCAGAGCCGCCCTGATACCCGCCCTGCTTTCCTATCTGACCCTTTTTTACGTAGTTCACCTGGAATCTTTGAAACTGGGTCTCAAGGCAATTTCCAAAAAAGATCTGCCTGATTTTCTGAAAACCACCCTCAGGGGATGCCATTTTATTATCCCTTTGTTTTTTCTGATTTTTTACCTGGTGGTGATGCGCCGCTCCCCCATCACTTCCGCCATGATAGCCATTCAGTCCCTGGCAGTAATCATGGTCCTTCAAAGGCCCATCATAGCCTTTCTAAGCCTTGGAGCCCACAGAAAAGCAGGCACCCTGGATCCTGACCTCAATTTTCCAGCCTATATGGGCAAGGCCTTTTTAAGCGGCCTGAATGATATTGTCATGGGACTGATCAGCGGTGCCAGAAACATGATCTCAGTGGGTGTTGCCACAGCCACGGCCGGAATAATTGTTGGTATTGTAACCATTACCGGCCTGGTGGGCAGGTTTATCACGGTCATTGACACCCTGGCCATGGGCAATGTGGTTCTAATGCTCGTCCTTACCGCCATGACCAGCCTGGTACTGGGCATGGGCATGCCCACCACAGCCAATTACATCATTATGGCCACCCTTACTGCTCCGGTAATTGTGCATCTGGGAAGTGACGCCGGCCTGGTCTTTCCCCTGATTGCCGCTCATCTTTTTGTTTTTTATTTTGGGATCCTGGCTGATGATACCCCTCCGGTGGGCCTGGCCGCCTATGCCGGAGCAGCCATAGCCAGAACAGACCCAATCAAAACCGGAGTCCAGGGATTTGCCTATGATTTAAGAACAGCTCTGCTGCCATTTATTTTCCTGTTCAACACCGAACTGCTCATGATCAGTGGAGTCACTGAATCCGGGGCTCCCATCTGGATCAACAATTATTTTTACATT
>CAZHCY010000367.1:0-2162 GCA_964531185.1 uncultured Desulfovibrionales bacterium
CTGTTCAGCAGTGGACAGACCGGGCTTGAATATCAGATTAGCCTTGTCCTTGTCAGACATGGACTTGATTTGTTCTTCAGTAACCAGACCTTTGGAAAGGGCCTTACTGGTTATTTTATCAATGGAAATGCCCTTGCCGTCGTCTATAATCTCAATATTTACCTGGCCAGCGGCATGAAAGGCCTTGAGAATGATGGTTCCCTGGGGTTTTTTACCGGCTGCAATCCTTACTTCAGGGGTTTCCACTCCATGGTCAGCAGAATTTCTGACCAGATGCGTCAGCGGATCGGAAAGCCCTTCAATAATGGTCTTGTCCAGCTCCACATCCTTGCCTTCCAGGACCAGCTCAATGTCTTTGCCCAGCTCCTGAGCCAGGTCCCGGACCACCCGGGGAAATTTGTTAAAAATATTGCTTACCGGCTGCATCCTGGTCAGCATAATGGCTTCCTGCAGTTCCGAGGTGACCAGGTCTATCCTCTGTCCAGCCAGCCCCACTGAATGATCGTCTTTGGTGGATATGGCCTGCATGAGCTGATTTCTGCTCAGCACCAGCTCTCCGGCCAGATTCATCAGGTTTTCCAGAAGACTGACATGCACCCGCAGGCTCTCGGGCATGGAGGAGGCCTGAGGCTGGGCAGGCCTGTCAGACCGGGCCTGTTTCCCGGGCCTGGAAGAAGTTGCCTGAGCTGCCTGGCCTTCCTCCCTGGAAGGGGAAGCTGGTTTTTGCGGTTCCTTTTTCTCAGAAGCTGCAGCCTCTTCAGAGCTTCCGGCATAGGACTCTATATCATCCTGAGTGATAACAGCCTCCTGAACCTGAGGCTTCTCAGCCTGTGCTGAGTCCACGCCTGATGATTCCAGGCCGGATCTGAGCTGTTCAAACTCATCAGGTTCCTGCGGAGCAGCCTGCTGTTCTGCCTTGCTCTTTTCCGGCGCAGCAGTCTCCTCCACCACAATGACTTTGTCCGAATCAAGGTCAAACAGAGTATTGATGATATCCGGCTCTATTATTGAAGTGAAAAGAATAAAAAGAGGGATGCGGTTGGAAAATTCATCATCATCAAGGGTGCCCACCCCATCCAGATCCATTTTCAAATCCAGGATGGAGCCAGTGGACTGCATATCCTTGATAAGATCCAGAGGCTTTTTTTCCTTGCGGTGCACATCGTGAATCAAATCAAATTCCAGGAGGTAAACGGTCTTGCCTCCTTTTCTGGCCTGGGTCAGATCAAACTCAGAAATGCTGAACACAGGCCTTCCGCTTCGATCCTTGATATCCAGCTCATTTATGATGGTATCCTTTTCTTCTTCAGGCAAACCTGCAGTGGCAATGCCGGTCAGGGCCACCACGTGCTCCGAGATGTCCATTTCATCACTTTGCCCGATATTTTCAATGAGCTCGCTTAAACGATCAAAAGCCAGAAGTATGATGTTTACAATCTCCGGGTTGGGCACGATTTCCAGATTCCGGATCATATCCAGAACGTTTTCAATCTTGTGCGCCAGCTCCTTGACATTGTTCAGGCCGAGAAATCCGGCCCCGCCCTTCATGGAATGGGCAGCCCGGAAAACCTTGTTCACCAGATCAAGATCAATATCTTGTCCGGCTGATTCAATGGCCAGCATGTCATTTTCAATATCCTCCAGATGTTCCCTGGATTCTTCCACATACATCTGCAAGGTTTCATCATCCATAGCCTTTCCCCGTGGTTAAGATAAAAAAATGCTGCCGGGCCTGATAATTGGGGCCAATACGCAACAACCCCTGGAAAGCAAAGCTTCCTGACCCGGCCAGCTGTTTATATACTACTCTTTGACTTCAATCTCAAAATGTTTGTTGAGCCTCATAATCTGAAAAAGATCATACAGATTCTGACTGACATTGATGAGCTTGAATTCCACGTCCTTTTTCTTCAGGGAGTTATAGGCGGCAATGAGCACTCCCATGCCCACGGAATCCACCTGTTCCACCTTGTCCAGATCCAGAACCAGAGAACTCATGCCATCGCTCATGACTTCCTTGATGGCGGTTTTTACATTTTCCGACTCAGCAGCAACTATATCCTTTTCAAGGCCCAGCACAATCTGGCCGTCACCCTCAGCCATATCTCAAACCTCCCCCTAATAGATTAGTATAGGCTGTAAATTGCTTATCGACTTGCCAG
>CAZHCY010000368.1:0-2153 GCA_964531185.1 uncultured Desulfovibrionales bacterium
GTGTTACCCGACCCCGTACCGCTCACCGGGATAAACCTTACATGAGATGCACATTTTTTCTTGCGCATGGCAGCCATGTCCAGGGCCGGATAGGCATCGTTTTCACAGGCCAGGACCAGCCTTCTGTAACCGCCCTCCTCTTCATCTTCAGGGACCTGAATGGAGGCGATCATTTCTTTGAGCATGGACACGCTGTAGTTATCAAAGGAGATTACCCGTTCCGGGCAGGCGCCCATGCAGGTGCCGCAGCGCCGGCATCTGGTGGTGTTGGGCTGTGGTGTGCCCTTTTCATCCTCATCCAGGGCTCCAAAGGGGCATTCTTCTGTGCAGCGCTTACACTGGGTGCAGCGGACCATGTTGAACTTGGGATAGGTAGGATCACCCGACCTGGGATGAACTGCAACCCCCCTGTTAATGGATTCCAGACACTGGATTGATTTAAGAGCTGCTCCAGCAGCGTCGTCCCTGGCAGTGCTCATGGCCATGGGCTGCCTTACGCACCCGGCTGCATATATGCCTGTCCTTCTGGTTTCGTAGGGAAAGCAGATATAGTTGGAGTCGGCAAAGCCGTCAAAAAGTTCCAGGTCAGGGATTTGCTCTCCCTGACGATAGGCCAGCTTGAGCACTGGTTCATCTGCAATTGTAGGTACCATTCCTGTGGCCAGCACCAGCAGGTCAACCTCAACCTCAATATCTTCTCCCAGCAGGGTGTCTGTCACTTTTACCAGAACCTTGCCGTTCTCTCCTTCGCTGACTTCCTGAATTTCCGACTTGGTCAGAAAGATGCCCGGATCATCCTGAGCTGCCCGGTAGTAATTTTCAAACACACCTGGAGTACGCATGTCCTTGTAAAAAATAAAGGCCTTGGCATCATCGCTGAGCTCCCGGATGTATCCGGCCTGCTTCAGTGATCCCATGCAGCAGACTGCAGAACAGTAGCTCAAATGCTCTGGATCTCTTTGTCCGGCACACTGAATAAATGCAGCGCTTTCAATGGGCTGTCCGTCTGACGGCCGGGTAAGGCGGCCTTCCCTGGCCAGGTTCTCCACTTCTACATTGGTGACTACATTTTTGATCCGGCCGTATCCCAGGCTGTCCAGCTTGGATGCGTCATAAGGCTTCCAGCCTGTGGCCAGGATCACAGCTCCTATGTTCAGTTGCTGCTCTTCATCCCCTTGCTTTACTGTCACGCTGTAATTGCCCGGGGCTCCTTGGATTTTATCCAGAGCTGTCTTGGTCAGGACCTTGATCTTGTCGTTGGCTTCCACCCTGGCAATCAGTTCATTGATGGTGGGATCCTCAGCCTTTTCAAAGGGGCGGCTGGTGGGAGTCTGTTTGTACATTTTAGCAGCAAATCCGCCCAGTGTTTCCTCTTTCTCCACCAGAACCACGTCATACCCGGTGTCAGCCGCGCTCAGGGCCGCATTCAGCCCGGTATGCCCGCCGCCCAGCACCAGAATGGTCTTGTACAGCTGGATGGGCTCTGCTTCAGGCTTATTGGTCCTTTCCAGTTTGGAGACGCTCATCTTGATATAGTCTCTAACCATCATGGTCAGGGGGTCGGCCAGCTCTTCATCTTCAGGCTCAGGCAGTTCCGGGTTGTGATAAGACCAGACCGCCAGCTCGCGGATATTGGCCCTGTCCACAACCACGTCCGGCCCGAATTCGAATACGTCCCACATGACCCTGGGAGAACACGCAGCCACACAGACTCTGTTAATGCCTTCGCCCTCTATATCGCTGCGTATTTGAGCCACTCCTTCCTTGCCGCAGAGAAAAGGCACCTGCTTCATGAGTGCTGGAGAGCACTCCTCGTCAATGTACTCCGTAATCTTCTCCATATCAACGTTTTCACCGATTTCACAACCGGTACAGATATATACTCCTACTTTAGTGTCAGCCATGTTGACCTACCTCCTAACCGTTTGAATAGCTTTCAGGGCCGCGCCGGTAGCAGTCTCGGCAGATGTCATGACATCCAGCGGCGATTTGGCGCATCCAACGGCGAAAATCCCCTGGTCTTCCCCGCCGGTTATAAATCCATCCTCATCCTTGGGCACGTCAACGGCCAGGCCTTCCACAGCAACGGAAGGCTGCATGCCTGTGGCCAGGACGACCATATTGAATTTTTCTTCTTTTTTTACACCGCCCAT
>CAZHCY010000369.1:0-2139 GCA_964531185.1 uncultured Desulfovibrionales bacterium
ACAGACATTCAACTTCAAAAATTCAGCTCAAGTGGGTGACGGGGTGCCTGTCCCCCTGCGCCCTTAAAAAGGGCTAAACTGTTACGATAATTCATTTATCCACCAGCAGATCCTGAAATCCCAACAGTTATTAATGAGTAAAATTCATATTTTTAGTAATTTATAACAGCATTTTACTGCATTTTGCCCGGTTCTTGCTCAATTGGGCATTGACTTAATCAGGTCCTGTGGTATAAAGTGATTTTCAAATTCAGACCATCTTTAACATTATGAAAAAAATACTTATATTACTGGCAGTTATCTTTTTCAGTCAAGTTGAAACCAGTTTTGCCTGGGGCCCGGTTACCCACACCTATTTTGCACACGAAGTCCTGAGAGCAGCCAGTCTGCTTTCAGCCTCAGTCTATACCCTGCTCACCGCCTATGCCACCAACTTCATCTATGGCTCCATTGCTGCTGACAGCTATCTGGGCAAACCCGGTCATAAGAATCCTCATGACTGGGAAACCGGTTTTGCCTTGCTGCAGTACGCAGCCAGAAACAGAGATGCAGCCTTTGCCTACGGGTTTCTGACCCATCTGGCCGCTGATACTGTTGCTCACGGGCAGATGAATCTGGGGGCCCGGAGCAAGCTCGGCCATGCCTGGGCTGAAATGGAGTCAGACAGCGTAATGGCCAAGTCCTGCCGGAAATCAGTCATCCGTCTGGACCGGGACCGGCTCAAAACCAATGATATCCTGGCCAGAAAAATCATTGATCCCAGGGATTGCCGTTCCAAAAACTTCCAGCGGGCCTACAGAATCAGTATCCGCATGTCCGCCCTGAACGGAAAGCGGCTCACCAGGTACTACAAGCAGGATTTTGCAGGATATCACCGCATGTCGGTCAACCGGGCCATTGACGTGCTGAACCACGGCGAATCCAGCCCCTATGTCCTGGACAACCCCAATATCAAAAAAGGCCCTGGTCTTTCAGTCAGGCTTCAGAATATTCTGGCTTGATGGCAAACATGAAGGATTTCACTTGAAAAGTCATGTTTTGCAGTCGCAAAAGTCAGAAATCAGCCATCAGGTGTCAGTCAAAACAAAGACTTAAGGTAACAGAGTAGTCATTTGCACTAGGCACAGGCACTGACTCACCCGGAGCTTGTCTTTTTCCTGGTCTGTTTCTTCCAGGCAACTGGAATTTGCAGGGGAACGCAAGACACCCCGGCGCCTTTTCCGGTAAGAAACTGCTATTTGTACAATTATTTCCTGTGGATTTTTTGCAGCAGAATCAGTCAGGGTTAAATCAGACCCTTGGCCTGGTTCTGAGTGATGTTGAAGGCAACCGAGAAGAGGTGATGGATGAAATCCACATACTCCACCGCCACATTGGAGGGAGTGGTTATTCTGGCTGGAGCGAAATTAACAATGCCTTTGATGTTGGCCTCCAGAAGATAATTGGCTGCGCGTTGCGCCCTTTCCGGAGGAGTGGTGATGATTCCGATTTCCACATATAGTTCTTGGGTCTTCTCAGGAAGTTTGCTGGAACAGATTACTTCCAGGCCGGCAATTTCCTCTCCGATTTTAAAGGGATCACAGTCAAAGGCCCCTACAATAATGAAACCCCGTTTTCTGAGAATGCCGTGACGCAGCAGGGCTCTGCCCAGATTGCCCACGCCCACCAGAACCACATTCCAGGTCCTGTCCAGCCCCAGACTCTGTTTAATGGCTTCTTTGAGCTCAAAAACATAATATCCCACCCCGCGGACCCCGAACTCGCCAAAATAGGCCAGATCTTTTCTTATCTGTGAGGGGTTGACTCCGCAGGCCTGAGCCAGCTTTTCCGATGATACCACCTTAATGCCCTGGACCTCCATGCTTTCCAGCTCCTGCACATAAATGGCCAGTCTTGATATGGTGGCCCTGGGAATTTTATCATATTTCAGGCGGCTCATAGTGAAAATTAGAACAAATCAGGTTTGTAAAAAGGGAGGGCCGGGCCCTCCCTTTTTAAGACTGTTTTTACAGTAAGGGATTGGCAAACAGAAGAATCAGGTTGATAACCAGTGCGTAAATGGCCAGAGATTCGATCATGGCCAGGCCGATAAGCATGGTAACAGTGATCTTACCGCCGGCTTCGGGATTGCGGGCTGTA
>CAZHCY010000370.1:0-2109 GCA_964531185.1 uncultured Desulfovibrionales bacterium
CACAGTGGCTGCCCTGGCTTTTGATCCAGCCACCTTTCCTTCCAGAAGCGAAATTGTTTACACTGCTGGCACTGCTGTGTCCCCTGAAAAGGCTGCCATCCGGGCTGTTACTGAAGTGGCCCAGCTGGCCGGGGATTTTGAGACCGGTTCCTGTTATGAAGCTTCAGGCCTGCCCAAACTCACCAGTCTGGAACAGATCCGGCCGCTCCTCCAGGGCCCGCTGACATCCTTCCAAGCCATGCCGGACATTTCCCATCCAGACATGGGCAGGGAACTGAAAACTCTCTGCAGGTCCCTGGAAAAAGCCGGCTTCAGACTGTATTCCCTGTCCACTGAACACCCCGGGCTGAACCTTCCAGCCAACTACAGCATAATCCCCGGCTTTCAGTTCAGGGAAAGGACCCCGGGGGTCTGCCTGGGCCTGATTGCCGGCAGGATTCTGGCTGAAGAAGCAGAACCGCTCCTGGCTTTAAGCCGCCTGGAACAGCTTGCACAAATCTATCCCCAGGGATTTTTCATCCCCTTTCACCAGGGTCTGGTTTACCAGCGCATGGGAATGTACGGCCAGGCCCTGGAAATGTTCACCCGGGCCCTGGATATCCAGCCCCATGACCAGTCCAGGGGCTTGTGCGCCTTTTACTGCGCCTACTCCCTGACCCTTGAGCAGAAATGGACCCAGGCCCTGCCCTTTTTAAACCAGGCCGTGACCCTTGATCCAGGGGTCAAGGAATATTTCAATCTTCGGGGAGTTGCCTTTTATAAGCAGAATGATTATGAGGCGGCCATGAATGACTTCCACCAGGCCCTGAGTCTGGACAAAGGTTCAGCAGTGGATCTGGCCAACCTGGGGCTTTGCCAGCTGTCCCTGGGCAGAAAAGAAGAAGCAGCAGCCACTCTGGCCATGGCTGTCAAGCTTGATCCCGGCCTGGATTTTGCCCAGGAAAAGCTCAAAGAAATGGCCTTGTGAAGATATTATCATTTTTATAAACAAATACATTGACAAAAGCCTGCAAACGATTTTAGACAATATCTGTTTTTATAGCTGAAGCTGACAAATAATTTGATGCATTCAAATGCTTGAAGCGTTTGACGCTGACCTGGTCAGTGAATTACTGATGAAAAAAATCTATTAAGGAGGTAATTAGCATGGCAGTTGTTGAATTCAAGGGGAAACAATTTGAAGTGGATGAAGACGGTTTCCTGCAGAGGTTTGAAGACTGGAGCCCTGAATGGGTTGAATATGTCAAGGAAAGTGAAGGGATCAAGGAACTGACGGATGAACATCAGAAAGTTATCGACTTTCTGCAGGACTATTACAAAAAGAACGGCATTGCCCCTATGGTTCGCATCCTGTCCAAAGTCACCGGCTTCAAGCTCAAGCACATTTATGAGCTTTTCCCCTCCGGACCAGGCAAGGGAGCATGTAAAATGGCCGGTCTGCCCAAGCCCACCGGATGTGTCTAACAAGGACATGAAAGTTTTATTCACCAAAAAGCGGGTCTGCACGGCCCGCTTTTTTTTTTTGACAAAACCTTGCCGGACACCTGCGCATAAACTTTTTTGTAACAAGCCTTAGCCATTTGCATGAGGCAGGGCTTTTTGACCGGAGGCATACAGCCCGTAAGGGGACTGGCTCTCCCGGCGCTTGTTATTCCAAGTCTGTGTTTACATAAATAAAAACAGGCCACGGGACGCCCTGCTTTCCTTAAAAAGGGCTGAAGTGTCAGCACTTTTTAAAAATCCCCGCATCATGATTATATATAGCTTAACCTTCTGACTTTTAAGGTTACCTGCCTTTGTTTCATTTTTTTGATCCCTTCAGATTGCTTCTGGCCGGGACTGTTTCTGAATCGGTCTGTCTGCTGCTGATAAGCCTGGCCTTTTTCCTTTCAAAACCCGCCACTGTGGAAATCCCGGCTGCCAGCAGTGAAACTCCGGCTGCAGCCATTATATACCAGCTTGAAACAATTTCTTTCTGATCCAGAATATCCATGGCCAGGGCGTGGTCATAACGGTAGCTCAGATAGATCGCTCCAGGCACCACCACCAGGGATACAGCCAGAATCAGTATCAGTATCCACAAAAAAGACTTGAACATGAGCATGATAA
>CAZHCY010000371.1:0-2104 GCA_964531185.1 uncultured Desulfovibrionales bacterium
ACCCGCAACCTGCTGATTACAAGTCAGCTGCTCTACCAATTGAGCTACGCCAGCTGAAGAAAGACGGATTTATATATACTCGGTTTCTAAAATGCAAGCACTTTTTTTGATTTTTTAAAATTTTAGCCCTGAATCCGAATGGTCAGTTTTTTCCAGGGGGGAATTAATCCACTTCACCTGCTGCCGGGCAGCTTTTCAGGTATGAACCGTTGAGACCGCTTCCAGACTGTGACTGGCCTGTTCCTCCACGGTTACGGCCAGTTTTTTCAGAGCTTCCTTGGCTGGTGAAGTTTCTTCAATCAGCACCACGGGTCTGCCTGTATCTCCAGCCACGACACTGGCCGGGTCCAGAGGGATGGCCCCAAGAAAGACCAGTCCGTATTTTTCGGCAAGTATTTTCCCTCCGCCTTTTTTGAACAGGGAAACCTCCCCTGCGCAATGAGGACAGATGAGTCCGCTCATATTTTCCACCAGCCCCAGAATATTGGCCTTGGCATACTGCAGGAAATTTATGGACTTGCGCACATCAGCCAGGGAAATCTCCTGGGGGGTGGTCACCACAATGCACAGGGCATCAGGAATGGTCTTCAGCACAGTCATGGGCTCGTCCCCGGTGCCCGGGGGCGAGTCAATCACCAGATAATCCAGCTCCCCCCAGGAAACATCTGAAACAAACTGCCTGATGGCGGAAGTCTTCATGGGCCCTCGCCACAGAATTGCCTGATCAGGATCTTTCAGCAGAGACTCCATGGACACTACAGCCAGATTCTGGTTGTACTGTTTGGGCTTGATAATCCTGCCCCGTTCCACGTCCAGCAAACCCTTGATCCCCAGCAGATGGGGCACGCTGGGCCCGTGGATATCCACATCAAGCAGCCCCACTTTTTTGCCCATATGAGCCAGACCAGCAGCCAGGTTAACAGCAATGGAGCTTTTGCCCACCCCGCCCTTTCCACTCATGACGAAAATCTTGTATTTTATTTTGGACAAAGTGGAGCTTATCAGCTCATCCTGGATGGCCCTGGCCGGACTGCCTGTCTTGCCCTGTCCGGCGCCGGTCGAACAGGAGCCGCATAACTCTTTGGATTCAGACATTTTCCACCTCTTTATTTTCTTCTCAGCCCGGACCTGGTCCGGGAAAAACAGGGTTCTTTGCTCAGATAAGCTTAACCAGCAGAAAACCGGCAATAACCAGAAGCAGTGTAATGCTGGTCAGCAGATCCAGCCTGCGTTCCAGAAAAAGCCTGGCTCTTTCTCCCTGCCAGTAGATAAAGGCTGCAATGACATAAAAGCGAAGCCCCCTGCTGAGGATCGAAGCCACGATGAAAACCGCTGCATTGATCTTGAAGGCGCCGGCTGTCAGGGTACATACCTTGTAAGGTACAGGAGTCAGACCGGCCACAGCCACGGCCCAGGCATCATATTTATCATACCACTGCTGAATGGTCAGGTAATTCTCCATCATGCCGTAAAACTCGATAATGGCCATGCCCACTGCTTCCATGAAAAAAAGGCCAATAAGGTAACCGGCAATCCCGCCCAGAACTGAACCGGCCAGGCAGATAAAAGCCAGCCTGAACACTTTGCCCGGCCTGGCCAGCCCCATGGGAATCAGCAGCAGATCCTGGGGAATGGGAAAAAATATGGATTCAGCAAAAGCCACCAGAAAAAGGACCTTTTCAGCTCCTTTTCTGGCTGCCAGGTCCCACAGCCTGTCCATCCATTTCTGAAAAATTTTCAAAGGTCTGCCCTGTTTTTTTTGTTGTAAAAAACTGTAACAGTTAAGCCCTTTTTATGGAAAGCAGGGCACAGGCACCCCAGTGCTTGTTTTTTGGCTGATCCAAGAAACAGACATGGAAAAACAAGCTCTGGGAGGTCCGGTCCCGGTGCTGCATGCAAAAGGCTAAACTGTTACACCCTGTTCAAGCACAATCAGACAAGACTTTCTTTCTGCTGGACAATTTGAAAGCCGGAGGCTCCCTGGCAAAAGTCCGGCCACTGGCATATGGCGATTGAAACAGTCCCGGGTTTGAAGACCCTTATCAATCACTTGAGAGTTAAAAGTTAAAGGTAAAAAGTTAAAGGTAAAGATAAAGAAATCAGG
>CAZHCY010000372.1:0-2095 GCA_964531185.1 uncultured Desulfovibrionales bacterium
GGCTTATCTTTCTGGTCCTGTCCCGGGCGGCCCGGTTTTCCCAGGTTACTTCATAGCCCAGGGCGTTCACCAGCCAGGGCTGGCCTCTGGTGTCCTCCCAGAGCTCAGGGAAAATCTCTTCTGCAAACTCCTGTCCGGTTTCATGGGTATGCTGCAGCCATAGAGCCCGGACCTCTTCCTGAGTGAAATTGCCCATGCGCAAAGACTTGGCCTTGATGTTAAAGGCGCTGCCTCCGGTGATGACTTCCCCGCCTTCCTGGTGAAGGCGGTAATCGCGCACATCCCTGACCCCGCACAGGATTATGCTCTGGGGAAAGGCCTCAGGGCGCTGGGCATACCCGGAGCGGATCTGGCGCAAAAGAGATATGAGAGTATCACCCACCAGGGCGTCCACTTCGTCCAGAAAAAGAACTGCTGGTTTATCAGATAAAGTGCTCCAGTATTCAAGGGTCTGGTGCAGAAGATCATTGACCGGCTGACTGCGTCCGTGCTCAGTCAGCCAGTTAAAAACTTCCGGCATGCGCAGTTCTCGTCTGATGGCTGCTGCAATGGAACTGCAGACCGCTGGAATACCTTTGGTCTCATCACCTCTGGCCGCCTGAGCCCCTTCAATATTGGCATAGGCACAATTATACCGATCCTGGGCATTGATGACCTTCATCATGGCCAGAAGAGTGCTGGTCTTGCCGGTCTGCCTGGGGGCATGGAGGACAAAATAGCGCTTGTTGTCTATAAGATGCTGAGTCTCTTCCCAGTCCACCCGCTGCAGGGGATCAATATGGTAGTGATCCTTGGGAATGGTGGGGCCGGCAGTATTGAAAAAACGCTCCATGATAAGAGTCTCCTCTGATTGCTGAACAGACAATTAAACCATCTTTCTGAACTCAACCTAAATCCTGGACCTGGACTTTGCAAGGCTTGAAAGGACTCAATATCAGTCCTTGTTGCACATTTCGCGCTTGACGCGAAATGTGCAATTAAGACTCTGTCCTTTATCTCAAACTGAAACAGGGAACACGGACAGCTACAGCTGGGCGTCGCGGGGAGTGTTGCGCATCAGATTTAATGCTGGCCATGCCCGCAGCCCGAGCCTGAAGTGGTTATAAATCCCGGGGAGGAACGGGAAATTCTGTACAATTTAACCAGCAGTTATTTATATAAGGATATTTTTACTTTTCAAAAGATACGCAAGCCAGAAGTTATTGAAAAGCTCTTAGAGGCCCTGGCCCTTGGAATTGCAGCTGAAGTATCATACAGTGAACTTGCTCGGATGATTCAAGTAGATACGGCGACTGTACAGCGCTACCTGGATCTGCTGGAAAAAGCCTTTGTGGTGTTCCGGCTGCGTTCGTTCAGCCGCAATGTTCGTAATGAACTGAAAAAAAGCAGCAAAGTATATTTCTACGACAACGGCGTCCGCAATGCGCTTATTGCAAATTTTTCTCCCCCTGAGATACGCGTGGATACAGGAGCGCTCTGGGAGAATTTTTTAGACAGCGAACGTATTAAACTGCTGTGCAACAATCAGATACATGTAAATAACTTTTTCTGGAGGACCAGGCAGCAGCAGGAGATTGACTATATAGAAGAATCTGATGGAATTATTTCCGCATTTAAATTCAAATGGAATCACGGGAAAAAAACCCGCTTTCCCAAAACCTTCCTTAAAGCTTACCCCAATGCTGTAACTACAACTATTACCCCTGAGAACTACATGCATTTTCTTATTCCGGCATAGCCGTGTGTTTTAAGGAGGAGGACCAGTATCAGTCTTTTTTGACCTTCATTATTTTCAGGAAGCTTGATTTGTACAGCTGACGGAGTTCATCTATGGTGGGCAAGCGGAGCGAGATTTTCAGTAAAATTGGACAAGAGGCCTTCCAATCATCAACATCAGACCTGATATATTATCTGTCACTGTCCCGTTGTAATTGTCATGGCACTGCATGGCTGAAGACCGATCTGCGCAATTAAAGGCGCTTGTTGAACACTTGGCGTTTTACGCCAAGTGTTCAACAAAAAGCTGGTAGAGTTCAGGCTCCCCAGACAGTTATGTTTCTGCCCTGAAATGTTTCCCTGCGCGTAAATATCTTTT
>CAZHCY010000373.1:0-2085 GCA_964531185.1 uncultured Desulfovibrionales bacterium
ATCAGGCCTGACTCCCCGGCCATGAGCTCTTCAAGTTCCTGTCTTGAAAGGGCCTGGTCCCCGAGAGCGGCCTGTACCCGAAAATCCAGCATGGACTGGATTCCAAACATGCTTTTGCTTTTTTCTCCAATAACAGCATTAACCACAGGCCTGGGGCGTTTTTTCCACCAGTCCGGAACACGGACCATGAGTCCGCTGTCTTTGAGTTCATCAGCGGATTTGAGCATGGTATATGCCTGCCGGGCGGTCCAGGCCGCAGGGCGGTAAATGCTGGCATCTTCAACCATCTCCCTGACCCACTGGCAGCGCTGGGATGCTTTGTTGACCGGTTCCAGCAGCCTGATCAGGGCTGGTTTGTTTCGGCTGCCGGAATAGAGTTCCAGAGCCTTGCCCAGGGGGAGATGCTTGAGCTGTCCGGAACTGCTGATACCGGTGGTGAAGCTGGCCATAAAAGCAAAGGGAAGCTCTGAATTGTTCCTGTTTTCCGCCAGGTGAAAAGTAACCCTGCCCACCTTGTTCCAGCCAGGGGCATAAGCTTCCAGGAATTTTTCCACACCCCCCAGGGACTCAATGGTTTTTGTGCCCCACTGGTTCAGCTGGTTCCAGATATGTTCCAGGGCTGAAGAGGAAAGATATTCTCCGCCCTGCATGGGAGGAGATTTTTCCACCCAGCCGGCAAGATGCTCCTGTGGAGGAGGTTTTAAATGGAATTCGGCCTGGGATGAGGGCAGATGGCAAATACCGCTCAGGTAACAGGCAGCAATTTCTCCCCAGAATTTAGCTGTGGGAGACCAGAGATGCCGGTTCTTGTTGACTCCGAGCCTGAACAGGCCCTCACGCCAGTCATCTGCAAAGGCCAGGATGATTTTTTTAAGCTCTGGATCTTCATCACGGCTGGCCTGGGGGGTCAGCTTCAGGCCGGGAGACAGGATTATAGTTATCATATGAGAAATTGCATGAATTTTTTATTTGCGAATGGTCAGGATATTTGGCATCCTTGCCTGGCAATGTCAAATGCTCCATGCTGGCATTGCTTTTGGAAAAAAGCTTATCAGAAAACTTTTCAAAGAGCATTTTTATGATCAAATATTCAATTTCTCTGATGCTGCTTACCCTTGCTCTGTCTTTGGGGGTGCTGATTCCTGTAAATTCTTTTGCTCAAGGGAGCCTGCAGGTAACCATCGACCCTGAAGAAGCAGTGGATAAGGGAGCGGCCTGGCGTATATCAGGCAGTTCAAGCTGGAATGACAGCGGCGCCATTCAGGCAGGGATAGCATCAGGCAGCTATGAAGTGGAATTCAAAGAGATTGAAGGATGGCGAACTCCTTCCACCAGAAGGGTTCAAGTAACTGATGATGAAACAACCACCCTGGAAGTGGAGTATATTCAGCAAACCGGCGGACTGCAGGTGCTTATCAACCCGGTTGAAGTAAGGGATGCAGGAGCCCAGTGGAGGATTGTGGGATCAGAGACATGGCTGAACAGCCATGACATCCTGCTGGACGAGCCTGCGGGTGAGCATCTGGTGGAATTCAGAGAGGTAACCGGCTGGGCAAGACCTGCCAGACAACCGGTTACTGTGACTGCGGATGAAGTAAACACCTATAGCTTTACTTATGAACAGCGCGGTACCCTGAGTCTAATTATTGAACCGTCAGAGGTCCTTGAGGCCGGGGGAGGGTGGCGTCTGGCCGGGGTACTGCCTGACCCTGAAAGGTATCCCAGCGGCTGGTATGATACTGATATAACCACCATTGAAGGTTTGAGGCCCGGTAATCACACCATTGAGTTCTGTGCTGCACCAGGATGGATCAAACCTTCGGATATGAGCGTAACAGTCTATGCCGGCCGGACAGCTTTTGTCAGCGGAAGATATGTGATTTCCACGGAAACAGGATCCTTGAGAGTAGAAATCGAACCTTCACCTGTTGCCGGACTTGGAGCCAGGTGGCGCAGAGTGGGAAGTGATGTCTGGCTTGAAAGCGGTGAGCTGGAAAAAGGTTTTCCGGAAGGCACGTATACCATAGAGTTCAAACCGGTCCCTGGATGGGCACCGCCTGGAAACAAGGCCATTTCAGTGCATAG
>CAZHCY010000374.1:0-2083 GCA_964531185.1 uncultured Desulfovibrionales bacterium
GGGTGACGGGAGAGCCAGTCCCCGTGCCTCATGCAAACGGCTAAACTGTTACTTTAAACATAAGTTCCTGCAGGAGAAATTTGATTGTCAAGCAAGACAGAAAACAGGCGGTTGTCTACAAAACAGTCTCCATACTCCATTCAAAGCCCTGACCAAGACCAGAAAGAATTATCATGAACAAACCTACACCTTCTGAAAGAGCAGAGAACGGAAACAGATCAGAACTTTTCCAGACCTGGGCTGAGCAGATAAGGCACGTATCCGGATTTCTGGGCTCCATTATAAAGGACAGGGAACAGGATTTTCTTGATCTGGGTCAGCAGCTTCATGAGATTTCCTCCAGGTCTGGCCGGCTTTCTTCAAAATCCGACCAGCTCATGAATATGACCAGCGGTGACAGGAATCTGGAAGCTCAGCAGGCCCTCAAGGAAGAACTCAAGGATGTCAATGATTTCTGCGATGTAAGCTGGGGGGAGAAAAGCGCTGATTTGCTGGGCAGTGTCCTGGAGCAGACCAGGTCTCTTTCTCAGGAAATGAATGATTTCAAGAAAATTGTGCGCACCCTGAATGTGCTTAGTTTCACCACCAGGATAGAAAGCGCAAGGCTGGGCGACATTGGCAGAGGATTCATGACTCTGGCGGATGATGTGGAATCCCTGGGCAAAAAGATGGTTGGGCACTGGCAGAGGATTGTAGACGAATCCGATGTGCTTTACGATCTGGTTCAGTCCGCCAGAACCAGGGTTCAGATCCTGGTCCGGGATCAGAAAACAGAGGTGGAAAAGGTTCTCAAGGATATCAAGGCCAATCTTGCAGACCTGGAGAAAATCAGGGACAGCTCAATTCAGGGTTCCAGCCATCTTTCAGACCGGGCAGCCGATATTACGGCCGGCATCCGGGACATGGTCTCCTCCATGCAGTTTCACGACATAACCAGACAGGTTGTTGAGCATGTTCAGGGTACCCTGAATGAAGTTCTGAGCCTCATGGAGCAGAATGGAACCCAGGAGGGCCTGCAGTGCCATGCTTCCACCAAACAGCTGGCCGGCTGGGTGAACCGGGTCTGCGCTCTGCAGGTGTGTCATATGGATCAGGCAGGGAATTCTTTTTTCGAGGCTGTGGAAAATCTCAAATCAAACCTTAATTCCATAGCAGGCAATATTTCCGGGATGCTGCAGGGACTGAGAGCCTCCCTGGGAATCGGGGAAGGGCAGCAGTCAAGCCTTCTGGCCAGCATGGAAAGCAATATATCCCGGGTCAAGGCCAGCATTGAGAAGTTCATCCAGCAGAGCCGGGAAATCGGGGATATAATGCAGACCGTGGGGGGAAGTATTTCCCAGATGTCCAGTTTTATCAACGATATTGAAGAGGTGGGATCTGAAATTGAGCTCATAGCTCTGAACGCCAGTGTGCGGGCGGCGCATACCGGTTCTGAAGGCATGGCCCTGGGAGTTGTGGCTGTGGCCATACAGCAGCTTTCAGGCCGGGCCAGAGAGAAGAGCGGGGCTGTAACAGGCACCCTGAATACCATTTCTTCTGACGCTGAAAGGCTGCAGGAGCTAACGGCCATAGCGGTGGATTTAAGCGGTTTTGAAGCGTTGACAGCCAAAATTGATGGCTCTCTGCATAAACTGGGCCATTTGAATAATGAAATCCAGGAAAAGCTGGAAGAAATCATAAGCAGTGGTTCCAGTCTGGCTGAGAACATTAATTTTCTGTCTGAAAACATTGATTTTCATCATGATGTTTCTTCAGGCATGCAGGAGGCCAGACAGAAACTTGAAAAGATTGTTCAGGAAACCGAGTCTGAGTTTGATTCCGACTTTACCAATGTAGAGTGGCCTGAAACCCTGAACAAGATGTTTGAAAAATACACCATGGAGTCTCAGCGGCTGGTCCATAAGACTCAGCTGGAAGGCAGGGGGCAAGAATCAGAGCTCCCGGATACTTCAGAGAATGAGCCTGAGCTGTGGCAGGATGATGAAGATGCCGGGGATTCCCATGATTTTGGCGATAATATTGAGCTTTTCTGAATGTATAAATCGTAACAGCTTAGCCCTTTTTAAGGGCGCAGGGGACAGGC
>CAZHCY010000375.1:0-2076 GCA_964531185.1 uncultured Desulfovibrionales bacterium
ACAGTAGCGAAACTCTCCAACAACGCATTTTCATACCTCCTGATGTTGATGAATAATATAACCCGCCTTAAAACATGCAACTTAATGGGAAAGAATTTTGCTTAGAAACTCCTGGGCCCGCCGGGTGGTGGGTTCTGTAAAGAAAAGGATCGGAGTGTTCTGCTCCACCAGGATGCCTTCATCCATGAAAATGACCCTGTCAGCCACTTCCCGGGCAAAGCCCATTTCATGGGTGACCACGACCATGGTCATGCCCTCCAGGGCCAGGGTTTTCATGACATCCAGGACCTCGTTAATCATTTCCGGATCCAGGGCTGATGTGGGCTCATCAAAAAGCATGATTTTGGGATTCATGGCCAGACCTCTGGCTATGGCCACTCTCTGCTGCTGTCCACCTGAAAGCTGAACCGGGTAGTGATGGGCCTTGTCAGGTATATTGACTTTATCCAGCAGGGCCATGCCCTGTTCTTCGGCTTTTTTTCGGCTCAGGCCCCGGACCAGGGTGGGGGCCAGGGTAATATTCTGCAGGACACTCATGTGCGGATAAAGGTTGAACTGCTGAAACACAAACCCGATTTCAGCCCGCAGACGGGTGAGATTGACACTGGGAGAATAGAGATCCATGCCGTCCACAAGGATTTCCCCTTTCTGAATGGGCTCAAGTCTGTTGATGCATCTGATGAGGGTGCTTTTGCCTGATCCTGAAGGACCGCAGACCACCACTACTTCGCCTTTTTCAATATCCAGGTGGATATCATTGAGAACGTGAAGTTCGCCAAACCATTTATGGACATGTTTAAAATGGATCAAGACAGTCTCCGCAGCAAATAAAGTAATTCAGGGCCGGCATTTACAGACCCCTGACCCAGGGGAAAGCATTAAAAAATAACGTAACAGTTCAGCCATTTGCATGTGACACAGGGACTGACTCTCCCAGAGCCTGCTTTTCCGGGTCTTTTTCCTGTAACCATTCAGGTGGCGCAAAAACCGGCATGGGGACAGTCCCGGCAAGCCACTTAATGCAGCTAATCAAAACTTTGCCGGCGCAGGGAAATCAATGCACCAGTTCAGTTAGTACAAAGCCCGGGGACAGTCCCCATGCGTGGGACGCAAGCAATCGCTGTTTAGACCCCCTGAATGGCTGCTTTTTCCTGCATCAACCAAAAAACAAGCGCTGGGGTGCCCGTCCCTTTGCTTTCCAAAAAATGGGCTGAACCGTTACAAAATAACAAATTCTGCTAACAGCATTTTTTCCGGCAGGTCAAGGAAAAAACTCCAGGGTTAGTTTTCAGGGTACATACTGTCTGTACTGATAAGGATAGACATAAGGAGGGGAAGGCGGACTTATTTCCTGAACAGAGAGAACATCCACAGCAGGCATGTCCTGGTTGTTTTCAGTCTTCCGGCCCACCCGGCCCACCACTTTCAGCCAGGTATCCTCAGCAAAATCCGACAGGCTGTCCCCCCGGACCAGGACTCCGTAAAAAAAAGCATCAGCCAGGCAGCAGGTAATGGCTGTTCTGGTCAGGGCCAGTTCATTTTTGTTCATGTTCCGGTCCCGGTAGACAAAGCCGACCAGCTCGATTTTTTTGCCCTGAAACCGGTCCAGATAAGCGGAAATGACCAGAAGCACATCCAGAAAATCCTTATCCCCGGCCTTGATGACATCCTGGGCCAGGAGTCTGTCCGGAAGCTGGCTGTAATACTCTTGGTCATACCATATGCCCAGCTCCTTTTTAAGAAGTTTCTGAGGTCCTTGAAGATCCTGGCTTCTGTCTGTTTCAAACTCGTATTCTTCCCACCATTCATGATCAATCATCGGCTTACTGTCTTTTTGGTCCGCGGCTTCCTGATCTCTGGTTTCAGAGCTTTTGACCTGCTGATAGATTATGCCTTTTTTCCTGGCCAGAGATGAATCCAGAGGCCTGGGAGGAGTTAAAAGGCCGGCCAGGATCAGGCCTGAAAAGAGAAGATACATGAACACCCGTCCTGCAGGCGATTCATGTTCCTGATGGCAGCCGCAGGCAGCCTGCCCGGATCCGGCCGCCTGCTCCACCATGACAGACAGGGCTTTAT
>CAZHCY010000376.1:0-2072 GCA_964531185.1 uncultured Desulfovibrionales bacterium
CATACCCGGAGCGGATCTGGCGCAGCAGGGAAATAAGGGTATCCCCCACCAGGGCATCCACTTCGTCCAGCAGCAGAACCGCTGGCCTGGGACTGGTCTGGGCCCACATGGCCAGCATTTCGCTGAGCATATCCTGAGCAGGAAGGCTGCTGGAATTCTGATAAAGCCACTGGCGGGTTTTGTGACCGGTATGCAGGTAAATATCAATGGAACGGGCAATGGCATTACATATCGCTGGTATGCCTTTGGATTCATCTCCTCTGGCTGCCTGGGCTCCTTCAATATTGGCATAGGCGCACACGTAGCGTCCTTTTTCATTGATGGCCTTCATCATGGCCAGCAGGGTACTGGTCTTGCCGGTCTGACGCGGAGCATGCAGGACAAAATAGCGCTTATTGTCGATAAGATGCTGGATTTCTTCCCAGTCCACCCGGTGCAGGGGATCAATATGATAGTGATCTTCCGGGATGGTCGGGCCGGCGGTGTTGAAAAAACGGGCCATGCTCAAAGTCTCCTCTGGTTGGTCTGGCAGAGCTTTGGATTTTTTGCTGATATTAACGTAACCGTTTAGCCGTTTGCATGAGGCACGGGGACTGGCTCTCCCAGTGCCTGTTTTTTTCTTAATCTGTGTTTACATCAACCGGGAAACAAACGCTGGGGTGCCCTGGTTTCCTTAAAAAGGGCTGAACTGTTACATATTAACTTAATTCAAAATGTAACTTAAACGCTAATCAGGGACTTTGCAAGATCAGGATAAACCAGGGATGGATAAGAGGAGGGTATTTCTTCAGCCACCCGCTTTCTTATTGCTCCCAAGCCCTACCCTGGGTAGCAGATCAGGACGGCTCTGCGGTCATTCTTTGTGGATCCGGAACGTCCAGGATTGTTTCAACGTAAATGCATGGAAGCGACAAAAAAACAGGAAACAGGACCCTGGCCCTGTTCCCTGTTTTGCTGTTTTTTATATGTACTTGACAGTAAAAAATTCTCTATCAACGTCTTGTATTTACTGATAATTTCCGGAATCCTGAATATCCGCATCATTATCAGCTTCAACAGCCTGATTTCTTTACCTTTAACCTTTAACTCTCAAGATATGTAGCTGTCTGTTCTTAACAGTTCTTAAGCACCTCCCGGTCCTGGGGCAGCTCAAAGAGTATTCCACTTCACTGAACAGACTCTCATCGGTCAAGGCTATGACCAGGCTCCTGGCGGGCAGGTCCAGCCACAGGGTATCTGACCCACCCAGCCATCAAAAATAAATCCTTCCCGGACATCAGCGGCTATGGCCGCCACCCGGCCCGGGCGGTATTCACCGCTGCCGGTTCCCTGATTCACTGTCAGCTGCCTGGGATCCTCCAGACCGGGATGGACCTTGTAGGTGGACCGGACCGTTATATCCGCCTCAGGCATGCTCAAGGAGGAATGGAAAGAGCAGAGGGCAGAGGGCCAAAAAAAGAACAGAGGTATGGGGAAGAGAATTTTTGAACACTTTGCCTTTGACGCAAAGTGTTCAATCAAGAGCAGAGCAGTCGCTCCTGCTCACTACTCAAGGGATCCGGCCCGGCGCACAGGGAGCATATAATAGCTAAAATTCTTGAGTCCTGAAAGCACGTTGCCGGACCGGAAATTTAACCGGTCAGCCTTGTTCCTGCTGCCGTCCTCGGTGGAGGACCAGTACCAGTCTTTTCTGATCTTCATTATCTCCAGGCAGGTTGACCTGTACAGCTGACGGAGTTCATCTATGCTGGGCAAGCGCCAGTCAGAATGACCGCCCAGAACTAGATTTTCAGCAAAATTCCGGGCATCCTCCCATGGCATACGAACAGTAGGTGTTTCTTTCATCCACATCAGACCGGCCATATTATCTGTCACTGTCCCGTTGTAATTATCATCGCACTGCATGGCTGAAACCCCGGGTGCAACAGCCGCCATGCACAGGCATACCATAAAAATCAGGCTGAACAGCCTTGAAAATGATCCGGTCATAACTTCCTCCGTGTATTCAGATTCAAAAATTTGTAACAGTTTAGCCGTTTGCATGAGGCACGGGGACTGGCTCTCCCGTCACC
>CAZHCY010000377.1:0-2047 GCA_964531185.1 uncultured Desulfovibrionales bacterium
CCCATGCCGGGGTCATCCGGGTCATCTGCTGCCAGGCCTCGGGCCGTCCCCTGCAAAACTTATTCGATTTTCATCCCGGATTCGGCAGTCTGACCATTCTCAGCAGCAAGCAAAATAAACCAGCCCTTGAAGCAGTGGGGCTTCTGCCGGATGATCCGGATACATCCCGGATCCTCAATAACATCAGATCAGATTTTGCCTGATCCGTTTTTTTATTCCCGTCCCAGCCCCCTCACAGACAATCTGACCCAAAAGCACTGTTGATTCAGGGGTTTTGCATCCTGAGAGAACTTGACCAGACCAGACTTTTGAATGAAACCGCAGCCCGGCTGTTGCATTCACGTTCTGGTCCCTGACGGCCGGCTCATTCCTTTTTGTGCCTACAACCTGACTTCTGCCCGGGGCAGAAAGCTTTACAGATACAATTGACATATTTATTAAAAACATCTTCACCTGCAGCCTGATTATCCGAGGCAGCAGACCAGATTTTTATGCCAGTTACACACCTTGAATCATGGATAGCCCGGGAGACCTCCCTGGCCAGGCCCTGGCCAGGCTGCAGAATCTCCAGGGCAGACACCCAAAAAAGGATTCTCCGGGCTTTACACTGCATTCCTGCATTAAAGCGTGCCTGGTCCGTTTCAGACCTTGAATTTAAAATAACCTTCTGTCATGGCATTTTCCACCAGTCCCATACCGTGAAAAGAAAGCTGGTTCATGAACGTCATGCTTGAATCGCCTCATTCCAAGGAACTCCAAAATGAAAAAAGTCCTCCAGTTCATTGTTAAAGAACTTGCTGCAGGCCGCCCTGTGGTCAGTCCTGTGATCATTTCCAGCACCGGTTCTACTCCGCGCAGCACCGGTTCAAGGATGGCCCTGGCTGAGGACGGCCGGTCCGCAGGCAGTGTGGGCGGCGGTCCTGCTGAAGCCAGGGCCATGGAAAAGGCCATGCAGATCTTCAATGATAAAAAATCCTTTCTGCTGGCCATTGACTTCACCGGCCGCGAGGCAGCCCGGGCCGGACTAATCTGCGGAGGGAGGCAGGAGATCCTTCTGGAATACATTGCTCCCGGGGAGGAAAGTTTTCAGTTGTATTCCCGGCTGCTTGAAAACTGGGACCAGAGTCTTGGCAGCACGCTTTTCACGGCCTTTGAATCCCGGGACTCTCACATAAGCATCATTGCCCGGACCCTGGATATCTCCAGCTTGGCCGTTTCTCTTCCTGCCTCCCTAATAAACCGGGCTGCCGGCCGGAGAAACAGATCCCGTCTTCCGGAATCTTTCCGGGAAAACAGCTTTATCCTTTTCCAGGAACCTCTGTATCCTCCAGTCACCCTTTATGTGGCCGGAGCCGGCCATGTGGGTCAGGCTGCTGCAGAACTGGCTTCCACTGTGGGTTTCAGCACCATTGTTCTGGATGACAGGTCTGAGTTTCTGACCCGGGACAGGTTCCCCAGAGCCGGTAAACTCTGTCAGGTTCCGGACTTTGCAGACTGCTTCAGCGCTGCAGAGCCTGATCTGAACAGCTTTATTCTCATTGTCACCAGAGGTCACGTCCATGACCGCAATGTCCTGGCCCAGGCCCTGACTGCCCGGGCCGGATATATCGGCATGATCGGAAGCGTAAAAAAAAGAGATGCCATATACCATTCTCTTCTCAACCAGGGAATATCCCAGGATCAGCTTGACCGGGTGCATTGCCCTGTTGGTCTGCCCATTGGAGCGGATACACCTGAAGAAATCGCAGTCAGCATAGTTGCCCAGCTTATTCAGGTTCGGTCAAAAAAATAGATTGATCAAACCTGACCAGACCCTGAGGACTCGCCTCCTGGATTTTTCCATCCAGGCCCTGATGAACCGTTTTTTTGTCAGCTTGTGATAAATTTTTAAACCGCCCGGGCTCATCCAGAAACAATGCTTTGCCTGGTCTTTTTCTCACCCTGCAACACTTTTCTGCGTGCGCTTCCCCCCTGAAACCAGAGGGAGCATTTCCTGTTTGTAAATTTCGAGATAAATCAGGAAATTCAGGTCAGGCACGGGGACTGT
>CAZHCY010000378.1:0-2046 GCA_964531185.1 uncultured Desulfovibrionales bacterium
CATTGAATAAATCGCTTTCATGTGCTGCTACCTCACTTAAAGATTGAACATTATTCAAAAGTTATTCAACTGCTTTTTTCAGGAGATTTGCTCTCTCCAGAAGCTTGTGAGTCCTTGAGGTCATAAATTCGGCTTTTTGCTTCCAGAGCTGCTCCCTGCAGCCCATATACTGATCAAAAGCCACATTCATGAGCCACTCCAGACGGTAGAGAAAATCCACCCACTGGTGAGTGAGCCGGCTGGATTCAATTTCATTCATACAGGTCTCAACAATGGACCTGCGGAGCATGGGCACAAAACAGACTGCATGCGAAGGGGCAAAACCCTGTACAGCTCTGATGCGCACCACTCCGTCCACCAGTCTGGCAATGCTTTCCTGGTCAGTATTTTTCAGCAGTTCGTCAAAAATTTTTTCAAGGTTGATCCGGAAGGTATAACCCACAGGATTGGTGAACTGCCCTCTGTTTTCTCTGAAAAAGCTGGCTGATTCCTCGGGATAGGTATCTGTGAATTTCTGAATCCACAGATTCATTATGCTGGTTTTATTCTGTTTCAGCAGATCATAAAGATTCATGGATCATAAGGATTGTGCTGTGCTGAAAAGCAACAGGCTGATGGTGGTTTCAACAGTGGATGAGCCCGGGGCTGTAATTTCCGGTTGGGCCAAAGCCCCTGACCACGGCCAAAATATGAGCTCCTCTTAAATCAGGTCTGTTTTATCGTCAAGCTGATTTGAGAAATAAATAACAAATAGTGACGCTTAATAAACAGGCGGGTAAAAGACATCTGAAGGAAAACTGTCCGGTGAAAAAAAACTGTCCGGCCTTCTGATCAGCTGATGATTATCCTTTCCTGAACAGTGCTGCAGAACAGTGATTATCCGGGAGATTCTTCCCGTTCTGCCGGACGTCTCCTGCAGGGCTCGGTGCCAGTATCCCCCGGACAGTTACAAAAATGTAAAACAAAACCTTTCAGCTGATCTGAATCCTGAAGGATGTTTTCTGTCTTGGTGCCTCTTTGGGAATGGAAATGGTCAGCACTCCATTTTTAAAAACTGCGCTGGTTCTGGAGCAGTCAACTTCTTGGGGCAGAAAGAAGACCCTGCTGAAAGGCCCATAGGACCTCTCCAGCATCTGATAGGCACTGCCGGCTGCGTCTTTTTCCAGCTTTTTTTCCCCGTATACTATAAGCTGATCCGCCTGAACCTCAAGATTGACATCCTCCTGCAGCACTCCAGGGAGTTCCATCTCTATGATCAGGCAGGTCCTGTTTTCGTAAAGATCAGCCACAGGCTGCCACAGAGATATCTGATTCCTGCCCCTGGTGGGCTTTATTTTCATCCGCACAGTCTCATCCATGATCCTGTCCATTTCCTGGCGCATATTTTCAATTTCCAGCCAGGGATCCGATTTCCTGCCCATTGCTTATTCCTCCTGAACTCCAAATACTGATAAGACTTGCTGTAAAAACCTGCCATGGTCAGCCGGCTTGCAGCGTATTGCTTTTGACCCTGATTGAGTTTTTCTAAAAAATACCTGTTTTCTGTCAATGATTATTTTCACCGGCTCGTTACCTCAACCGCAGGGGATCAGAAACAGCCGGGGGCTATCATGCTTCCAGTTCAGGCATTGACAAAGTCAGCACTTAGAATAATCTGGTCCATAAATCTTGGACAGCATCAGCCCGTCCCGGCGGGCTTTACCTGTAACTTTCAAACATTCAGGAACAATTCATGACTCAAAACGTAGACACAAAGATCAAAAGTCTTGGCCCGGCCAAAATAAAGACTGTTCTGCCCTTCTGCAGGATGGTGGATGATGAAAAACCCCTTAAAATGAACATAGATCCGGAAATGCTGGGTGAACAGGAAAACGGCAGCATCAATCTGGAGTTCGAAGAGGCTGGTCCCAGGCCCTACCTCTATTTTGATCCATCCAAAACCAAATGCGCCATAGTCACCTGCGGAGGACTCTGTCCGGGCATAAACGATGTCATCAGGGCCATTGTCATGGAAGCTTACCATAATTACAAAGTTCCTTCTGTGCT
>CAZHCY010000379.1:0-2009 GCA_964531185.1 uncultured Desulfovibrionales bacterium
AACACTTTCGTTAAGAACTTCAGGAAGATTTTTTTCATCCAGTTCATCCCTGAACAGACTGAGTACCCCTCGCAGGTTGCTGACAACTATCCAGTTGAAAAAAAAGGTCAGCAGAAGATAAAACACAGAAGCCCCAAAAAAAACTGCCAGAAAGGCAGAAGAAGCCTTTTCCTTGATGGCTGCCAGGGCGCTTTGAACCGGAATGCCCACGGCAATCAGTCCAGCCAGTTCCCCGGGATGATGCCCGAAACCCCGCTTTGCTCCGTACTGCTGGATAAGCTGGGCAGGCGCATCATCCGGGTTCCCGTGACAGGACATGCATGATTGTTCAAAATAGACCGGCTTAAAGCGCATGTATTCGGCAAGGCCCTCACCGTTCATCAAACCCTGCCAGCTTTTTTTATCCCGGTTCTGATGAAAATACCTGATCATGCTCTTTTCTCTGGCACTGGCTTCAAAATCAGGGTTGCGGGCGTTTACCGCCACCCGCCGATAACTGTATTCAGGAAGATTTTCCTGCAGTTTGCCCATTACCGCACGGCCAACATATGAAGTGGACATGGCCTCAAGCATGAAAAAATCCTGACCAAACTTTTCTATCATCCTGGGCCTTAGTTCTTCCCGGATATACATCCTGCTGGCTTCCACAGCCGCCATGACCATTTCCGTTTTTCTGAAGGCTGATTCCTCCAGCAGGCTTTTCTCCCTGTAATAAATAAAAAAAGCGCTTATGATGCACAGCCCGAGCAGCATCAGGGCAGTGCCCATGAGAAACTTGGATCTCAGGGACAGGGACAAGCCTTTGAGCCTGAAGCGGGGATCCTGTTCTGAGGATGCTTGATGCTTGTTCATATTGCTCCAGTATACTAAAGTTGTCACAAATGCAAACAACGGTTTGCACCGGCTCCATAACAAGCCCTCCACCGTTTCAGACCAGGACCGGATTCTTCTTTTGGGGTTGCACCCGGGACAAATTCCTTGTATGTTAGTTCTAACATAAACTGACAAACAGGAGGTTACAAATGGCCGGACTGCTCAGAATCAACACCAGAACCAGACAGATATCCAGGGAAGAACCTGCAGGTGAATACGCAGGTCTGGGCGGCCGGGGGCTGACTTCGCGGATCATCAGGCGCGAGGTTCCCCCCACCTGTCATCCTCTGGGTCCATCCAACAAACTGATAGTGGCTGCAGGCCTGCTTACCGGCACTTCAGCAGCCAACAGCGGCCGCATTTCCGTAGGCGGCAAATCACCCCTGACCGGAACCATCAAGGAAGCCAACTCTGGTGGCTCCTTTTCCCAGAAACTGGCCAGGCTGGACATCATAGGGCTGATCCTGGAAGACAAGCCCGGGCCTGATGCTGCCTGGAAGACTCTGGTCATCAACAGGCAGGGGGCAGAGCTGGTGGACAGCCCTGAACTGGGCGGACTCGGCACTTATGAAGCTTCTGCCAGGCTTTTTGACAGGTACGGAGACAAAGTCGGCGTCATGGTCATTGGCCCGGCCGGTGAAAACCACAGACTGGCCTCGTCCATCCAGTTCACTGATCCCAGGGGCAACCCCTGCCGGGCTGCCGGCAGAGGAGGGCTGGGCGCCCTCATGGGTTCCAAAAAGATCAAGGCCGTGGTGGTGGATTCCCAGGGTGCTGAACCACTTCAAATGGCTGACCCTGAAGGCTTCAAGGAAGCCGCCAAAAGATGGGCCGAAATCCTGATGAATCATCCGGTGACCGGGCAGGGTCTGCCTTCCTTCGGCACCTCAATTCTCATCAACATCATCAACGAAGCCGGCACCCTGCCCACCAAAAACTTCCGCCAGGGCAGATTTGACCAGGCCGGAGACATCAGCGGTGAAAAAATGGTGGAACTTATCAACCAGAGGGGCGGAACAGCCAGAGAAGGCTGTCATGCAGGATGCGTTATCCAGTGCTCTCAAAAGTACTGCGATGAAAAGGGAGAATACCTGACTGCAGGTTTTGAATATGAAACCGTGTGGGCTTTTGGGTCC
>CAZHCY010000380.1:0-1988 GCA_964531185.1 uncultured Desulfovibrionales bacterium
ATGAAACCTCCTCCGGCGCCGATGCATCCGGTAATCAGCCCGGCCGCCATACCTATGACAATGGACACCAGAAAGATGGACGGTGAATAGAAGCTGGGCATGTAGGAATGCTTGCCTCCCAGATATTCGGGCAATCCGGCAAAAGATACCGACAGTCCCACTATGCAGGGTATGAGAAGAATCCCAAGCACTATCAGACGCTTTCGGCTGCGCAGAATGGTCATGGATGTTTCATAGTCCCAACGGGCGTAGGCAATAGAGCTCAACTTGAGCATCTCATACACATTTTTAAGATGGCTCATGAACATGTCCCCCCTGTGTTTTGAAAAGGTTTGAAGTTATTAACAGATAAACCTGATCCTGCAAAAACTGTCATAGAAAAAACCTCCTGCGTTGTTGATAAAAATTAATATTTTCGTAACAGTTTAGCCTTTTTAAGGGCGCAGGGCGCCCCGGCCCTTGCTTATTGATTGATGTAAGGGTCCCACCCGGGCCTGCCCGGGGTGGGCATTGCGTGTTTTTGACAACCAGGCCCAGGGACAGTCCCGAAGCCAGGGACAGTACCTGGGCCAGGCCAAAATTTTTGAATTTTTGTAACAGTTTAGCCCTATTTGCTGCGTCCGGCAATCAGTCCGGCCTATGACCTGGGACCTGCAGCTTCTTCTATTCTGCTGGTCAGCTCATCCAGAGGAACCGGCTTAAGGAGATAGTCCCAAGCTCCCAGTTCCTTGCCCCTGGAAGCTGTTTCCAGGGTGGCGTGCCCGGTGAGCAGGATAACAGGCAGATCAGGATGGTTCTGATGGATGATTTGCAGGGTTTCCATCCCGTCCATTTCCGGCATGCTGATGTCCAGCAGAGCTATGTCAAAGCCCTGTTCATCCAGTGCCTTGAGCCCCTGGGCAGCTTTGCAGAAGCCGGCTACCTCATAGCCGCGGAGCTTGAGCCTCTGGGTCAATGTGTCCACAAAACAGGCTTCGTCGTCAATTATAAGTATTTTCATTTCTGTCTGCCATCCAGGTTCTGGGGAATTTCTGCATTGTCGCTGGCCAGTATTCTGGCACAGGCCTGCATGAGCTCCCTGTATACCGGGCCTACCGGGAAAAGATTGTAAAAGTTGAACCTGGCCATGCCGCTGGCCATGGAAAAAACAATAAGCCCGGCCTTGACAGGATGGATATCCCTGACTGAACCATCACTCTGTCCTTTTTCCACAGCTTTGGCCAGAAGGTCAACAAAGCAGTTGTAAATAGCTTCAATATAGTGTCTGCATCTGGTATTCACTGAAGCCAGATGGTATGGATAGTTGCGAAACAGAAGCAGGAATTCGTCTTTCATGTCTTCAGACAGTTCAAAATAAAAATTAATGACTTCCAGGGCTCTTTCCAGGCCGGTTTCTCCCTGCCAGTGGTGCTTTGCCACCCTTTCCAGGATGTCCTCCTTAACTTTTTGCAAAAGATTTATAAGGATGTCTTCCTTGCTTTTGAAGTGATAAAAAATAGTTCCTTCAGCTGCCCCGCTGAGTCTGGACAGCTCAGCAATGGAAGACTCCTTGAATCCTTTTTCTGCAAAAAGTTCTGAAGCTGATTTAAGTATCTGATTTTTGTAAGACATGATTTTTTCCGAGTGAGTGCTCAGTTGAATTTTTAAAAATATGTGAAAATTATGTCAAATATTTTTTCAAGAAATTTTGAGATTTTTTTGCAAAACACAGGGCAGAGGAACGATGAATGAGGAAGGCAGAGGACAGAAGAGGGTGGATTGGTTGCTGGTGAAATGGGGGTATTGACCCTGAACCAGGGATGCAGGCAGCCATTCAGGGGGGGCTAAAGGGCTGTTGTTTGCGTCCTATGGGTATGGGGATTGTCCCCCGGCTTTGTACTAACTGAGTTGGGGCACTGATTTCCCTGGGCCGGCAAAGATTTAATCAGCTGCATTAAGTGGCTTGCCGGGACTGTCCCCATGCCGGTTTCCGCGCCCCCTGAATGGTT
>CAZHCY010000381.1:0-1984 GCA_964531185.1 uncultured Desulfovibrionales bacterium
TGTTACCTTTGATGATGTACATGACATCCTTGAAGATGAAGCCACTGAAGATTTGCATAAAATGGGCTCCATTTCCGGGCATGGAGAAAGCATCACCGGAACCAATTTCCTCCAGGTCAGTCCATGGGTGCTTATTCAGAAGCGGCTCCCCTGGCTGCTGGCCCTGGTGGGAGTCAATCTGCTTTCCGGAGCCGGAATTGCCCTGTATGAAGACACCATCCAGGCTGTAGTCTCCCTGGTGTTTTTCCTTCCCCTGCTCATTGCCAGCGGCGGCAACGCCGGAGCCCAGTCTGCAACCCTTATGGTCAGGGCCATTGCCACAGGGGATGTCCAGGCCAGAGACTGGATCCGGCTTCTGCTCCGGGAAGTGGGCATCGCCATGACCCTGGGCCTGGGCATGGCCCTGGCCGTATCCTTCATCGGGGTGTTCAGGGCTGGAACAGATGTAGCTCTGGTGGTAGCCATGACCATGCTTGCGGTGGTGCTTTTCGGCAGCCTCATGGGCTGTCTGCTGCCTTTTATTCTCAACAGACTCCAACTGGACCCGGCCACAGCCAGTGCTCCCCTGATTACTTCCATGGCTGACGTGGCTGGAATACTGATATATTTCAGTATAGCCAGTGCCTTTCTGGGAATCCATTCAGGGCCATGATTTTTCAGGGTCTCAAGCAGCACAGCTGCAGATCTGCTGAAAACCGGATTCATTTTTACTAATTGTTTGACATGAAAACATGATATAGGGCATAATAGTAAAAATTTGGCAAAGGATGGAAAGCCATTCCGGCCATATTCAACCCAAACTTTTCAGGAGGTAGTGTTATGTTGGGAAAAAAACTTTTAATGGTTATCACTTTAATCACGGGACTGCTCATGGCCGCTCCCCAGGCCATGGCCAAAGAAGACATCCTCTTTGGAGGAGCTTCCATCACAGGCGTTTATTACCAGGTGGCTCTTCAGATAAGCAATATCAACAACAAGCACCGCGGCGACGAATACAACTATATCGGCCGCCCCACCGGCGGTTCAGTGTTCAATATCAATGCCCTTGAAAGGGGAGCCTTTGACTTTGGCGTAGCCCAGTCAGACAAAAACTGGCAGGCTTACAACGGCGCTGCCGACTGGGAGGGAAAGCCTGTAAAAAGCCTGAGAAGCCTTTTCAGCATGCATCCTGAAACAGTGCTTCTGGTCACCAGGAAAGATACAGGCATTGAAAAAGTTGATGACATTAAAGGCAAAAGGATTAACATAGGCAATCCAGGCTCAGGCCAGCGGGGCAATGCCATGGATGTTCTGGAAATCTACGGAATCGATCCTGATAAGGACATAACAGCTGAAGGTCTGCAGCAGCACGAAGCTTCCAGGGCCCTGGTTGACAAAAAAATTGATGCTTTCTTCTTTACTGTGGGCAATCCCAGCGCAGCCATTGAAGAACCCGCCCAGTCCGTGGATATCAAATTAATCCCCATCAACTCCCCAGACATCAAAAAGATGGTTGAAGAAAAGCCCTACTACGTCATGACCACCATTCCGGCCGGCATATATCCCGGCGTAGATGAAGACGTGGAAACCTATGCAGTTACCGCCACGGTCATTACCAATGAAAATGTTGACGATCAGGTGGTTCACGACATGGTCAGCACTGTTTTCAACAACCTTGACGAACTGAAAAAATCCCATGCCGCTTTCAAAAACCTGAAGGCTGAAGAAATGATGAATGGACTGTCAGCTCCTTTCCATCCTGCTGCTGAAAAATTCTATAAAGAACAGGGCTGGTTGTAAGCGTTTAAATAAAAGGCGCCAGGCCTGCCGGGCGCCTTTTATTTTTCAGGGTTTTTCCAGGGACAAGACCCCTTTGTAACCAGCTTAACAGAGCGTACATTCAGGGTGTATTACTGATTTGTAAATGATACAGATTCAGGTTTGCTTTGAATCTTGAGAGTTAAAAGTTAAAGGTTAAAAGTTAAAGGTAAAGATAAAGAAATCA
>CAZHCY010000382.1:0-1980 GCA_964531185.1 uncultured Desulfovibrionales bacterium
GAGCCAGTCCCCCTCCGGGCGCCGCCTCCGGGCAGGAAGCCGTGCCTCATGCAAACGGCTGAACTGTTGCTAACTTTTAACCCTCAAGTTGGCATATAAAATGCTTTTATGATTCAGGAGGCAAAATATGCTGGCAAAAATTGCTGTTTTTTTTATTTACCTTGGACTGTTTTTTACATCAGGCTGTTCAGTGATGAATGGATTTATCCCTGCCAAAGATGAAGATGTTTTTTTTCAGGAAAGGGGCTCAATGATCAGATCCAGCTATCAGGCCGGCAATGACATCCTGTCTCTGCTGAAAAACCGGATTCCTGAAGATGGCGGGATACTTCTGACCACCTTTGTCAATCTTGATGATTTGGGGGAAACCAGCACCCTGGGCAGGACAATTCCGCAGCAGATAGGAAACAGGCTCATTCAGTGCGGATATCGGGTCATTGACATCAGGCTGCGCAGAGGTTCCCTGCTGGTCAAGGAGAAAGAGGGTGAGTTCGCCTTGACAAGAAGTATTGCTGATCTGGCCGGAGACAACGAAACTTATGCAATTCTGACTGGTACCTATTCAGTGGTCTACAACAGGATCCATGTCAATGCCAGGGTATTGAAAAGCACCAGTGGTCAGGCCCTGGCCTCAATAGACTATACCCTGCCTTATGATCTCAAGGCCCTGAATCCTGAAGGGTTCTCAGGAGCCAGGGTTGGGAATCAGCATTTTCTGCCCAATGTGGACACCCGTCTGGATTGAGATTTCCAGAATCCGGTCCAGGGCATTCAGGGTTCAGTCTTGGCTCCAAATCAACAAGCCGGGGTTTTGCAAAAGAAAAAACTTTGACGGCTCAAGACCCGGAAAGAGGCGGCAGTGCAGAATACATTGCCAGGCAGCGCAGACAGCGTGAAATTATGTGCAGCAGGCAGGCTCTTTTGTCCTTAAAGGTCTTTATTTCCCCTTCCAGGAATTCCCAAAAAAAACAGCCCCAAATTTCAGGGTGTATTATTGGTTTGTTAATGATACAGACTCAGGTTTGCTTTGAACATAAAAAAAGGGGTTTATCCACCCAGGGGACAGTCCTGAAGCCAGGACCATCCCCGTGCCTGACCAGAATTGCCTGATTTATCTCGAAATTTGCAAACAGGCAATGCTTTCAAATTTTATCAGGATTTTCCAGGAGTGCCTATGCAGACAAACTGATCGTCAAAATCAGCTCTGACCACCAGCACTGAGCACTTGGCATATCTGACCACCCTGGAGGCATTGGATCCTATAAAGAAGTCCTGGAGCTTCATCTGCTGGGCCGGCATTATGATCAGATCTGCATTAACCTTGTCAGCCATTTTCAGGATTCTTTTGTATACAGTGCCCTGGGCCACCAGATGCTGCACATCAATGTCTTCAGGAATATGCTGGTTGACCAGTTCATGCAGAAATTTTTCTGATTCCTTGACAATGGCATCTTCGGTTTCAGTGGGAAAATAATAACCCACAATGGGCATGCCCACATCCGGGACAACAGTGAGGACATGCAGCTGGGCTTTGTATACCCGGCAGAGCTCTATGGCCTTGTGCAGGGCAAGGGTGCGGGGTCTTTCATCTTCTTCCTGCAAGTCAATGGGAATGAGTATGTGTCTATACATTCAAGGATCCTCCAAGTAACGCATTATTTATTTTTGGAAAAGGATTCTGTGCTTTTTGCTTTGATAGTACTGCTGGAAAAAAATGGCAAAATAGATGAGAACACCTGTAATCTGGAGGCCCAGCCTTCCAAGCGGTACGTGTGATTCTATAGCTCCGGGCCGAAGAACTGTAATGGTACTTAAAAGAAGGATCAGGCGCAGCAGCCATGAACATCTGGTGACCAGAAAGCCCTGCAGAGCCGAGGCAAAGGCAAACATGGCTATCAGACCGGAAAAGAAAACCCAGGCCATGTAAAAATAATTGTTGAACCAGAGAGGAGCCCCGGATTCAGGGACTCCACCGATCAT
>CAZHCY010000383.1:0-1971 GCA_964531185.1 uncultured Desulfovibrionales bacterium
ATAGAAAACTCAAGCAATTTCAACGGGTTGCTCGATTATTGTCGTGTACTTAGGTTTCCGGCAATAATCCCCAGGCGAACCTGATCCTTTTCCCTGAACCGGCAGAAGTCCGCCTCAGGCTGGATGGCCTGGATGAGTTTAAAGACAGAGCAGTAAAAAGGTATTTTCCCGGCAATGGCAGCCAGGCCTGACCCGTGGTGGGGCGTGGAAATAAAAACGCACTTCCCGATATTGTGCGTCCCCTGTCTGGATAGACAGGCCCGGGTGATTAAACCACCCATACTGTGGGCCACAAAGTGAAGGGTATGGACTTTTTTCAGCCGGGCCAGCTGAATCCTGAGGCTTTCAGCGCATTTTTCCAGACTGCCCAGGGTGGCTGGCAGTGCAGGCGAAAAGGTTTCATATCCGGCCTTGCCAAGGCCCTGTTTCAAATAGCTCATATCCCCGGGGCCTTTGAAAAAACCGTGTACAAGTACAACAACTTCATTGCACATAAGATTTGGCCTGGATGCGGTTTTTACTGAACATGGGGCGGGGAATTCAGCTGAACTTGAGTACCAGTGCTGTCATAGAGGATAAAAGATTTCACTGCAAAACCTTTTTTGCCCTGGCAAAACCCAGAAGACAGGGGCAGCAATAAAAAAGATTCAGGGATATGGCAGATAGCATTAGGTGGTTCTGACAGCCGGGGCAGGGACAGTCCCAGTGATGATAATCACCTGTCCCCATGCTCTGGGTCCGGCTGTCCCTCTGATGGCAGCCACAACCACGGCAGTGGCAGCAGGCAATGGGTTGTTTATCCGCAACAGGACTAATCAGCCGGTTGATCAGAAGGAAGGGGCTCGTCCCTGGGGCCGGAATATATACTGAGTGCTGTAACCGTGGCCAGAATCAGACCCATGCCCAGAATCTGAAGACCGCCCAGGCTTTCATTTAAAACCAGCACCCCAAACAGGGAGGCGGTGACCGGCTCCACCATGGCCACAATGGAGGCTACAGCCGGGGCAGTATGCCTGAGCCCGACAATATAAAAAATAAAAGATAATCCAGCGCCGACCACTCCCAGGATCACAAACAGGGGCCAGCCGGGTGTTGTTAAAACTGCCGCAGTCTGCTGGTCATCTCCCAGCCAGAAGAGGATGCCGGCCAGGACAGCAAAGGCGATCACCAGGATGGCCTGGGGGCTGCCGTGGGGGGCTGCATATTTGAAGCCGAAAATGAACACTGCATAGGACAGACCGGAAAGCAGCCCGGCAGCAGCGGCCAGGGGAGCGACCTGGCCTGCTCCTGTTTCATAGATGCCTGTCAGCAGCACCACGCCGAGCATTACCATGGCCATGGCCGCCCACTTGAACAGGCTGGGCTTTTCCAGTTTAAGGGTAAAGGAGACCAGGTATACAAACACCGGGGCGCAGTACATGAGGGTGGCTGCCACTGCTACACTGCCCAGGGAAATGCTTATAAAGTAAAATCCGAAATTGCCGGCCACGCCAGCACCTGCCATGGCTGACCACAGCCATAACCTGGGATTTGCCAGTCCGCTGCCGGCGGGACGCAGGGCCAGCCAGACAAGAACAAACAAAAGTCCGATGGTTCCCCGGTAGAAGGAGACCACCACCGGATCCCAGCCCTGTCCGGTCAGAACGCCGCCGATTCCTCCGGACAGACCCCAGCACAGGGCTGCAAGGGCTACAAAAATTGTACTCAGATTGACAATTTTAATGGCTGAAAAAAACCCGGGCCAGGCAGGCAGGTGGCTTGTCATCCAGTTTATTCCTCTTGTTTTACTGGTTTACGTTGACAGTCAAAAATTCTTTGTCAACGTCTTGTATTTACTGACAATTTCCGGAATCCTGAATGTCGGCATCATTATCAGCTTCAACAGCCTGATTTCTTTATCTTTACCTTTATCTTTTAACTGAAGTTTCACGCTTTTATTGAGGGTTAACAGTCTCGACTTTCTTATAAAAA
>CAZHCY010000384.1:0-1965 GCA_964531185.1 uncultured Desulfovibrionales bacterium
CCAATCAGGACAACTGGCTGGAAAAACTTCAGGAAGAAGGACCTTTTTCCGTGGCAGCAGGCCCTGTTTCCAGCAAAAACTGGGAAAAAATCACCTCTGCTGGATTGAACAGGGACTGTCCTTTTTTTGCCTTTCTTCCGGACATTGAACAGGAAGGCACATCCGGCTGGAGATTTTTTCCCAGCTCCCGGGACCAGGTGCAGTCTATGCTGGACTTGACCGTCAATGAACTCGGTCTGACCAATTACGCCATTTTTTATCCCCTGGAAGAATACGGCCGTTCCCATGCCAGCTCCTTCTGGGAACAGGCAGCAGGGCTTAATGCCTTAATAAGCGGGCTCAAGGAATATTCCCCTGACCAGCCCACCACCTGGAACCAGGCAGTAAAGTCTTTCCTGAAGGTTCAAAAAGATCCGGAAACCGAAAGATATTCTTCTCCTGCATTTGAAGCGATTTTTATCCCTGACAGCCTTTCCAGGGCCAAGGCCCTGATACCGCAGTTTTTTTATTTTGATCAGAGCCAGCTGCTGTTTATGGGTCCCATGCTCTGGTCAGAAGGTTTCACATCTGAAGGCATTGAAAAGCAGTACTTTTCCCTGGCCATAGCTCCAGGACCATGGTGGGGGGAAAACCCGGAACCAGCGGTCCTGGAACTGAAAAAAGGCCTTGAACAGACTCTGCAGGGGGAACCAGACTTTTGGGTTGCCCTGGGCTATGATGTTGTAAGAGTTGCGGCAGCCCTGGACATAACTCCGGGCCGGGTAAAGCCAGAACAAATCAATGACAAACTCTCTTCAGCAGACTTTTCCAGCTGGACCATGGCTCCCATTGAATGGAACAGCCATGGACAGGCATCTCAGGACCTTTTTGTTTTCAGCATGAGTTCAGAAGGGCTTTCCAGGGTGGACCCCCATGCCCTTGGTTCTCTTCTTCAATTCAGAAAAGACAGGAAAAGAAGCTGGCTTGAACAATTGCCTCAAGAAGAACAGCCAGCCGATCCCTGATCACTTAAAAAACGGAGATTATGCCGTGAATATTACCAGACAGCAGATAGAAGACATCGCCAACCTGGCCAGGCTGGAACTTAAGCCGGACCAGGCCCGGAAATTCGCTTCCCAGTTCAACGAAATCATCAGCTATATGGACAAAATGAATGCCCAGGACACCCAGGGGGTTGAGCCCCTGTACACCCCTACCAGCAACACCAGCATCCTGCGTCCGGATGAGGTTAAAAAAGAATTTCAGCGGGAAGAAATGCTGGCTGCTGCTCCGGAACAGGACGGGCAGTTTTTTGTTGTTCCCAAAATCTTATAAACAGGACAGGACATGAATAATCTTGCCGACAAAACCCTGATGCAAATACGTGACCTTCTGGCTGCCGGGGAAGTAAAGGTCCAGGAAGCTGTAAAAGCCTGCCTGACAAGAATCAGCTCCACTGAATCCCGAATTAAAGCCCTGATCAGCCTGGACTCTGAACAGGCACTAAAACAGGCAAAGCAGATGGATAAATCAGGCCCTGATCCTGAAAAACCATTGTGGGGGGTTCCCATAACCATTAAGGATGTCATCTGCACCAGAGATTTTCCAACCACCTGCGGCTCAAAAATGCTGGAAAACTTCAAACCCGGATATGACGCCACCCTGGTCCGGAAACTGCGTCAGGCCGGGGCCTTGATCCTGGGTAAAAACAATATGGATGAATTCGCCATGGGTTCATCCACTGAAAATTCAGCATTCAAGATAACCGCCAATCCCTGGAACACAGACATGGTTCCCGGAGGTTCCAGCGGCGGCTCCGCAGCCAGCGTTGCTTCAGGCCAGTGTTTTGCCTCCATAGGAACTGATACCGGAGGTTCCATACGTCAGCCTGCTTCATTCTGCGGCATTACCGGGGTCAAACCCACCTATGGACGAGTACCCAGTTAAGGTATCGTGGCGTAGTGGGCCTCTGTTGACCAGGCCGGG
>CAZHCY010000385.1:0-1964 GCA_964531185.1 uncultured Desulfovibrionales bacterium
TGTACTGGGCAGGTCTCGCCTGCAGGGGGATGTAGTACCATTGCATGATCTGAAAAAGGGTGCCTGCAATTATACCTCCTGCCAGGGCCGGTTTTAATTTGACCCTGGTATTGGGCATGGCCATGAGCAGAAATATAAAGACCAGCCAGACCAGGATATAAGGGGCAATGCCCGGCAGAATCCTGGAAATGAGGTGCAGCCCGCCCAGCCAGCTCCTGTCTGCAGCCAGCTGCCCAAGTTCTGTGGAGATGTATACAGTAATGCTTCCGGATATAATAATCAAAAAGGGAGCAATAATGGTCACGGACATGTATTCAGTGATTTTTCTGACCCATCCCCGGCCTTTCTCCACCTCCCAAACAGCATTGAAGGACAATTCGATGTTGTTTAAAACCTTGATCACCGACCAGACAAGAAACACAAAGCCTATGCCTGCAATGAGACCGCCCCGGGTTTCATCCAGAAGGGAATAGGAGAAACTGACTACCTTTTCCAGGATATCCTTGTGCCCTGACAGATAAACCTCAAGCTGCCTGTTGAGAGCTTCTTCCAGACCAAAACCTTTGGCCACACCAAAGGCCATGGCCATAACCGGCACAATGGACAGCAGGGTATAATAGGTCAGGGCAGAAGCCCGTCTGGAGCAGTCGTCCTTTTGAAATCCAAAAATCGCCAGGGAAACAATCTGGGTCAAGTAAAGGGCATAACCCTTAAGGCCGGTCAGACTGCTGCTCTGGGTTCTCCAGAGCTGGACCTGGAAAAAATCAATTATTCTGGCCAGCATAATTTTTTGCCTTCAAGTAATGGTCTGGATTTGCGCTGGAACAGATACTGCTTCTCAAGTCTGTATCTCCCGCCAGGCCTGAAGAAGGGGGAAATAGAGTCCCATGCGCACCGGCGCTGATTCCCGGGATTTCATGATCTGTCTGTATTTTAAGAGCTGGGGCCGGTACCTATCAGCTTCCCGATCCAGGAATTCATCAAGCCCTCCTCCTTCATGGGAACTGATCTTGTAATCAATGATCCACCGGGTTTTTTCACTGTCCACGAATGTGCGGTCAATCACCACTCTGGTCAGCTGCCCTCTGGAAAGGGTGCTTAACTGATATTCATTTTCAGCCCTGTCATGGCCGGACAGAATCCATCTGCCTGTGGGGCAGGCCAGGGTCCGGGTCAGGGCCAGCAGGGCCTTGTTCCTGGCAAAATCAAGATCAGCCCTTAAGACCCCTTCCCGGACCAGCATGTGTTCCAGAAGGCCTGCCGAGGCTTGAACAGCATCTGTGCTCCATTTTTCAGGCCCGTCCTGGGCAATGGTTTTCAGAAAAGCATGAACCACAGTGCCCACCCGTCTGATGACTTCTCCTGCCCAGTCGTAGATAACCTCCCGGTCTTGTTCCAGAGGCAGGGGGCCGGCTGGCATGCCCTTAAAATTGTAGCATTTAAGATCAGGCATTTGCCAGGCAGGGTTCAGTCTGTAGAGTATGTTGTGCTTCTGGGAGGGATTTTGCCCGCCATGAGGACTTTTTTGAATATCTGGCCTGAGCCGGGCTTTAAATTCATGGCTGAGTCTGTCCCACATGGGGTATAAAAAAGACTTTCTGGGAGGGACGGCAAGGTCCAGGGACTCTTCCCCGGTATCCCTGGTTTTGGCTGAAGCAATCAGATGCAGCCGGCGCCCGGCTCTGGTGGCAGCCACATACAGAAGCCGTCCGATCTCGTTGTTTTCCCGGAGGTTTTTCAGCTGCTGGATGTATTTGTAAGTCGGGTGGCTGTCGCTGCCCGTGCTGGAGATGGGAGCCAGAAGCAGCCTGGAAATGCCGCTGCTTCCCTGATCACCGGGTACCTCCATGAACTGAAGCAGAAGCTTGCCTTGAGACCTGGGAATCTTTTCCAGGCCGGGGATGATTACGGTATCAAATTCAAGGCCTTTGGTTAAAAGGGTCGTACCAATACATTTCCCATGT
>CAZHCY010000386.1:0-1964 GCA_964531185.1 uncultured Desulfovibrionales bacterium
ATTTCAGACCATGATGTCTGCCTGTTTTTCTTTTTTATAATCCTTACAGCTTTACGCAGGGCCTGTCGAAGCTCTGAGGTGGAATCTATTCTGTTGTTGAGCATCAGCTGCTGGCCCTTGGAATGATGAAGCCTCAAGAATTCATAAAGTTTTTCATGTCCTCTGTTGTTGGGCTGAAAAAACCGCCCGGACAGATGTCTATTGAGGAACTGAACCCCCTTGCCGATATAGGATGCATCCTTAAGTCTTGGAAATTCCCTGTTAAATGGCTCAAGATCTATCTCCAGCAAAAAATCGTCAGCAGAGGAAGTGTTATTCACCTGAATTTCTTCAAAGCGCAGATAATCCTGGACATCAATCTCATCAAACAGGACATCCTCGGAATGAAACCTGAAATATTGCCATTTTCCGATCAGGGGCCGGACAGAAAAATATATCCAGGGACTGGCAACACAAGCCACCTGGGCATATCTGAAAATGTCAAAGACCAGGGCATCGCTGTATTTTTCATTTTCAGCATCCTGGAAAAAATCCTCAACAATGACTTCAATTTCCGAACGCAGCAGAAAGGTCTTCTTTTTGCCTGCCATGTCCCGCAACAGAAGATAAACCGCTTTCCTCAATTCAGGAGTATCAATAACCACCTGCTCACAATCTATCAGCATCAAAGTTCCTCCAAAAAATTGTAGTATCTCAATCCTTCAATAATGCCAGCAGCATATCTGTCTGAAGCAAAGTACAGGTTAGGGGTTTCAGGTAGATTTTTAAGTTCCTTGCTGTAATTGCCTACCACAACGCTCAAAGTGCTGCCGGAAAGCATTTCCCGGTCATTGCCCGAATCTCCGGCCACAAGAACGTTTTTGAAATCAATGCCCCATTTCATGCAAATATACCTGATGGCCAGGCCTTTGGAAGCCCTTAACGGAAGAAAATCCAAAAATTGCCCGTGGGAGTAGATAATCTTGGCATGCAGATCATTGCGGCGCATTAATTGCCTGACCTTTCTGGTTCCGGGAAAAGAACCTGAAACAACGTTGTAGCTGAGCTTGAACATGCGCTGATTTTCTTCCGCCTGAAGCTCAACCCCGGAAACTTCCAGCATTATCTCCCTGATTTTGTCAGGCTTCCATCTATAGTTGATATGCTTGCTCCATCCATGATCCCTTAATATATTGGGGCCATAGTATATTTCACTGCCCACAGCAGTGATCAAAAGCTCAGGCACAGGAATATTCTCGCTGGCCAGCACATTCAGGGTGCTTTCCAGAGTTCTTCCGGTAGCCACCCCAAAAACCATTTTATTCCTGAATTTGCGGTTGTATGCCAGCAGTCTTTTCAGGGATTTCCTGTCTCCAAGCAGGGTATTGTCTATATCCGTTACCAGCATCTTTTCCAGGACCGGCAGCTGACTCTTGATAATAGGCAGCCCGGGAGTGGCCACAACTCTGGGAGCAATGATGGGCGAAATTTCTTTCAGATACTTTGCTGCGTGACTTTCCCAGGAATAATGTTTTTTTACCCCCCTGATGCCGGATTTGGAACATTTTTTCCATTCTTCCCTGTCCTGGATGTATTTAAGAATCGCCTCAGCCATTTCTTCCTGGTTCAAGGGATCCACCAGAGTTCCATTGCCGCAGTTGCCGATAATATCCCTGGGACCGCCGTCATCAGTGGCCACCAGGGGCAGACCGCAGGCCGCCGCTTCTATCAAAGTCAGACCAAAAGGCTCAGTCAGGGCCGGATTTACAAACACCCCCCTGGTTCTGGCCGCCAGCCTGTAAAGCTCAGGCACGTCATCAGCTGAATGGGTCTTGGGATAGGCCATGCTCCCGTACAGGTCATGTTTATCTACATCAAGCAGCATGCCCAGCAGTACTTTTCTGGAACCTGCCGGCATACTGCGGATATCCCCCCTGTTTCCGGCAATAACCACCAGGTTGGCTCCCTCCCTGAGCTGTTCATTT
>CAZHCY010000387.1:0-1949 GCA_964531185.1 uncultured Desulfovibrionales bacterium
GCGGATGAGGGATGGGGGTCAATGGAGAATCGGCCGGTCCATGTGCTGAGTGAGGCCTGCAGGATTATGGGGCGGATTTATCCTGGAGCGCGGCCTGACTTATCCAGGTTATGCCGCCTTGTTCATTAACAATGAATCCGGCCTGAAAACCTTTGAGCACAATTTTGTCAGCTTCCAGGCTGCCGGTAAACAGCGGCCAGAATTTTATCCTGACCTGCAGCTGATCCAGAGAAAGCATGGGGTCATCTCCGAACTCCGGAGGGTTGGCAATGGAGGTGCGGCCAAGGCTCAACCCGAGCCAGGGCACAAGGGAAAGGTCGATTTCGCCCTGAATATTGACATCATAACCTGTCGACTGTCTGATCTGTTCAGAAATCTGGTCTTTATAGTCATTAACGTCCACAAACATGGGGATCAGCACTGCAGCCAGAACCGCCAGAAGTATAACCAAACCGGCTGAAATTAAAATATATTTCAAAACTTTGAGCATGTAAGCCTCCAATACAGTCCAATTTAAGAGAAGGCCGAGAAAGTTGCTGGCGGACAGAAGAAATCCAGCAGTTCAGAGCTGTTCCCATCTGGTCAGGTTGCGGCCCGATCTCTTGGCCTCATAAAGCATTTCATCTGATTTTCGAACAAATTCATCAAGAGATGCGTCCAGCTCAGGTGTTGCTGTTGCTATGCCGATACTCAGGGTGATCCGGGAAGCTATGGGTGAATATTCATGAACTATAGCTTCGGTCTGCAGCTGTTCATGTATTCGCGCGGCAATCTGTTTTGCGCCCTTCAGGTCTGTTTCCGGCAGCACACAGGCAAATTCTTCCCCTCCAAACCTGGCAGCCAGATCTCCAGGCCTGGATAATGACTTCTCAAGTATGGAGGCAATCTGCTTCAGGCATTCATCACCCTGGGAATGCCCGTAATTATCATTATAAAGCTTGAAATGATCAATATCCAGCATGAGCATGGAAATGGTCTGCTTCTGTCTCTGGGCTCTTTTCCACTCCTGATTAAGGTATTCGTCAAGTCTTCTGCGGTTGGCAATACCGGTCAGGCCGTCCTTCATGGAAATGTTTTCCAGGTAATCCCTGTATCTTTTAAGTTCTATATGGTTTTTGATTCTGGCCCTGACCACTGATGGCCGGAGAGGCTTGGTAATATAGTCCACAGCTCCGATTTCCAGGCCTTTGGCTTCATCTTCTTCCATGTTCAGAGCTGTGGTGAAAATTACCGGGATGGACCTGGTGACAGGATTTTCCTTGAGCTTTCTGCAAACTTCAAATCCGTCCATTTCAGGCATCATGATGTCCAGCAGGATCAGGTCAGGCAGCTGGGCTTCAGCCATGTCCAGTCCTTCAGGACCACTCAGGGCGAAAAAAATCTCATAGTCCTGCCCCAGGATTTCGGCCAGGACCTGAATATTGGTGGGAGTATCGTCAATGACAAGTATTTTGGCTCTTTGCTCTGCAACCATGTATTTATCTCTGTTTGCAACAGTTCAGCCATTTGCATGAGGCACGGCTTCCTGCCCGGAGGCATACAGCCCGGAGGGGGCTGGCTCACCCAGCCCTTGTTTTTCTAAGTCTGTTTCAATAAATAAACGCTGGGGTGCCTTGCTTTCCTTAAAAAAGGCTAAACTGTAACTTGAGAGTTAAAAGTTAAAGGTAAAGATAAAGAAATCAGGCTGTTGAAGCTGATAATGATGCCGACATTCAGGATTCAGAAAATTGTCAGTAAATACAAGACGTTGACAGAGAATTTTTGACTGTCAAATAACTAAATTGATAAAAAAATCTGTCAGCAGTCAGGTGTTCAAAAAAATAAGCTGCAAAAAGTTATTATTGTGGATAAATTTTCAGTTGGCAAGCCATAAATATCATGGGAGCTTCCTGATCTTGAGAGTTAAAAGTTAAAGGTTAAAAGTTAAAGGTAAAGATAAAGAAATCAGG
>CAZHCY010000388.1:0-1940 GCA_964531185.1 uncultured Desulfovibrionales bacterium
AAGGGATTGAAAAGATTGGGTTTTAATGTCCGGGCCTAAGAACCTGGCTTGGTTGGGCATGCGCCTTGGAGTAACCATTAAGGGGACGCGGAAACCGGCATGGGGACCGTCCCTGCAAGCCACTTAATGCAGCTAATAAAAACTTTGCCAGCGCAGGAAATCAGTGCACCAGTTCAGTTAGTACAAAGCCCAGGGACAGTCCCCATGTTAAGAAACGCAAGCTAATTGCCATTTAGACCCCCTGAATGGCTACGCCTTGGATCCTTTTTGAGCAGGGGAAGTCAGGAATCAGGATTCTGATCCTTAAAACCTTCCCGGATTAGTGTGAATTTTCCTGTGACTGTATCCAGATCATAGATATTGAAGTTGGTCTTCATGTCCAGCCCCTGGTAGTGGACAGCAAAATTAAGAGAGGCAGAACCCTCAGGGCCGCTGACTATGCGGTGAAAAACAAGTCTGGGCCAGACCAGCATGGCTGGTCCGTCATGGATGACTTTGCCCTGTTTTCTGATTTCATTGGGCGTAACCGTAAAGCTCAGCATGCCGTGTTCTTTAATGTAGATATCCACATGTCTGGTCCCGTAGAGGACAATGAGGTTGTCAGCCTGGTGAGGATGCATGTACCACGGCCGCTGGACATCACCCACTGGTCCAGGCGATACTGCGGCCTTTTCGTGAAGAACCCGGTCCATGGCTCCAATTTTGGGCAGAAACTCCATGGGCACGTTGTCAAAAAATACTCCAGGGGTATGTCTGAACTTGATCAAGGGAATGATGGAATAAAAATTTTCCACCTGTTCTATAATTTCCACAGAGGCCATGCTGTTCTCCTTATCAATTAAGTTATTAATCTGATCACCTTGACAGTCAAAAATTCTCTGTCAACATCTTGTATTTACTGACAACTTCCGGAATCCTGAATGTCCGCATCATTATCAGCTTCAACAGCCTGATTTCTTTACCATTAACTTTTAACTCTCAAGTGATCATCTGCTGTTTCAGTTATCAGAAACGCGTAATGGTCCCGGTTACCAGTGCCGGATTTCATGGATCCTGGAACTTTTCCCGTGCGCTTGCCGGATAAACGCAGAGATACAAGATCCATGCACAGGGCTGATTGAGCCTGGAGATTCAGGATCAGCCCTGTGCAGAGAACTTTAAATGAGCAGGTTTGTCAATATCAGGCAGCCATTTGGACTGCCCTGCGCTTACTGGTCCAGCTTATGCATCAGCCAGGCCATATGCTGGCCCAGGGTTTTCATGGTGCTGACTCCCTCAGAGTCAGAATCAGCCTCTCCGGGTTTGAGGCCAAAACCCATGTTCCAGTAGCTGGAACCAGGCACAATCATCTGATTGATGAAGAAGAAGTGATTGATGGAATTGAAAACATGGATGGCCCCGCCCCTGCGGGCGGCCACCACAGCAGCCCCGATTTTGCGGGCAAGCATGTTCTTGTTGGCCTTGGCCACCAGGCCGGCCCGGTCAATAAGGGACTTGGTGCTGGAGGATACATTGGCAAAATAGGTGGGAGAGCCGATTATTACGGCATCTGCCTCAAGCATTTTTTCGATGCACTCATTAAGCATGTCTTTTTTCACGGAACAGCGGCGGTCCTGATTCTCAAAGCATTTATAACAGGCAGTGCAGCCCTGAAGCTGCTTGCCGGCCAGTTGAACCAGTTCGGTCTCAATTCCTTCCTTTTTAAGCTCATCAAGGACATGATTGATCAGTATTGCAGTGTTGCCGTCTTTTCTGGCGCTGCCGTTAAAAGCTACTGCTTTCATTAGGATCTTACCTCCTGTATTTTCTGTGGAACACGGGTTTCAAAAAACTTCCTGGCAGGTAACAACAGTTTAGCCCTTTTTAAGGGCGCAGGGGACAGGCACCCAGCGCTTGTTTTCTGGTTGATGTGAGAAACAGGCTTAGAAAAAAACCAGCGC
>CAZHCY010000389.1:0-1933 GCA_964531185.1 uncultured Desulfovibrionales bacterium
TTTTATGTTCAAAGCAAACCTGCGTCTGTATCATTTACAAACCGGCAATACACCCTGGCCGGCTGGTTTTTGCCCGGCAGTCCCGGAACAAGTGATTTTGCACTATATTAAGGCGGACTGCTCAGGGCGATTCCTTCCATTGAAGTTTTTGTTTATTGGCCATGCAAAAAATTATTAGCAATTTCCCCAAGACCGCGGTTCTGGGTATTGACGGGCTCAGCCTGAGCCTTGCCCGGAGCCTGGGACAAAAAGGCGTTTTTAAATATATTGGCCAGCTGGCTGATTCTTCCCTGGCCTGGGCCACTGCTTCTGAACTGCCTGAAGTATCGCCTGTGAACTGGGCTTCCTTTTTCACAGCCCAGGGACCGGAAAAGCATGGCATATACGGTTTCACCTGTGTGGATCCTGCGACTTACCGGCTCCATATAACTGATTATCGGCATGTGCTGGTGCCCGCGGTCTGGGACCATCTCGGGACAAAAGGTCTGGTGAGCAAGGTGATCAACCTGCCCTGCACTTATCCGGCTCCAGTCCTTAAGGGCATGCTTATCTCCGGATTTGTGGCCCCTGACCTGGAAAATGCAGTTTATCCCAGGGTGCTTGTACCCATGCTCACAAGAATTGGCTACCGGCTGGAAGCAGATACTGTCAAGGGCCTGAGCCAGCCTGAGCTGCTGCTTGAAGATCTGAAGCAGACCATCCGGTCCAGAGTCAGGGCCTTTGATCTTTTGTGGCCGGACCAGGCCTGGGATTTTTTCGTGATTGTCTTTACTGAACTGGACCGGATGAGCCATTTTCTCCAGGAAGCCATTGAGGACGAATCCCACAGGCTGCATCAGGCCTGTCTGGATGTGCTGGCTGATCTGGACCGGGCTGCCGGGCACGTGCTGGAGCGATATCATGAACTAAAAGCCCCAAAAAGGCTAATTGCCCTGGCTGATCATGGATTCACCAGGCTGGAATGTGAGGTGGACCTGAATACCTTTTTAAGATCCGGGGGCTGGCTGAAGATGCACAGACAGCCGGCCGGAGAGCTTGATCTGGAAGCCATGGATCCGGCTTCCGTGGCCTTTGCCCTTGACCCGGGCAGGATATACATCCATTCCCGGGAAGGCTATGCCAGAGGCAGGATCAGCCCGACAGAACAAGCTTCAGTCAGGCAGGATATCATGTCTGCACTGGCTGAGCTCAGTTACCAGGGCCGCAAAGTGCTGAGACATGTTTATCCAGGGGAAGAGCTTTACCCCTCTGCATCAGGTCCTGTGCCTGATCTGGTCTGCGTGCCGGAAAAAGGATTTGATCTCAAGGCCAAACTGGACCGGAACCAGATTTTTGGTCATTTTAATCGGACAGGGACTCATTGTCCTGGTGATGTGTTTTTTTATGATTCTCAGGGCAGCAGGCCGGAGCGGATAAGGGATGTGCTGTCCGGGATTATGCGGGATGACACGGAAGGAAGAGGGTAGAAATGACGAATGATGAATGAGGAAAAGGCATGGAGCTGAGGGCAGAGAGATGCCGGGATGCTGGAATGAGGGATGAGGAAAAGAAGAGGAAGAGAGAAGAATTTTATCCACGAATCTGCACGAATTTTCACCAATAAGAATGAAGAAGAGAATTTTACCTGCTGCTTATCGCAGCCGGTAAAGGTTCATCCGCTGGCGATGAGGCCCTGGATTCATCATTTGAGAGCAAAGATTTACATTTCGGGTCAAGGGCAAGTTGTAAAGAAGGCGGGAGGGAGAGAAATGCCGGGATGCCGGGGTTAGAAAGAAGAAATGAGGAATTGTTGCGGGTGGGATGAGAATTGTGGGTTCTGAACGGACAACGGGCAGCGGGGAACGCAGAGAAAATTTTTAAAACCATTAATCCTGAAGAGCTGAAGTTTCACGGAAAATCCGTATTTTAAGTTTACGCAGCCATGTTTAGTATG
>CAZHCY010000390.1:0-1891 GCA_964531185.1 uncultured Desulfovibrionales bacterium
AAGTGGGTGACGGGGTGCCTGTCCCCTGCGCCCTTAAAAAGGGCTAAACTGTTAGCATATCCTTAAAAGGGTCCCGGGACATGACTCTGCCCGGGCTGCTTTGGGCCGGAAATCAGAATAAAATTGCCCTGTCTGCCGCAAACCTTTTCCCGGCGATAGGAAAAAAAGAACCAGGCATTGCATCTGGTGCACAGATCCGCGGAAAATATGTTTTCCGGCCTGAGCCCGGCCTGGATCAGCTGGTCCCTGGTCAATCTCCACAGGTCCATTTTCCGGCCTGCATGTTCATAATAAGCCTTGAACTGCTCTGTCCAGTGTCTGGAAAAATCCCTGAATTCAGCACAGCAGGGTCCCAGACTCGGACCCCGAAAAGCCAGCACATCCCCGGGTCTAAGTCCGTAATGCCTGCAGAACCTGCTGACGCCTGAACCAGGCAGATTAATCCGGTTGCCCCGCCAGCCCACATGCAGCCCGCATACATGTCTGCCCCCTGCATGGGCCAGAAAAAGCGGCTGACAGTCCGCAGTCTTGATCATCACTGCAGAGCCCGGCTCTGAAACTGCAGCCCCGTCTCCAGTGACCTGGGGACCAGGCAAAAAATCGCCCTGAAGATCAAAGTGAATATCATCTCCGTGAACCTGGCGCAATTCCACCAGCCGGTCAAAACCGAGAAAACGTCTGCAGGCCTCCCGGTTGGCCAGAACCCTTTCCCTGCTGTCCCCCACTTCCAGGGAAATATTGGCCCGGGCAAAGGCCCCCTGACTTTCCCCGCCCAGCCTGGTTCCCAGGTACACTCCCACATTTTCAAGGTCTGGAAAATTAAACCTGATAAGATGCAAACTCTTGCTCCTTTTTGTATTCAGGCCTGCCCTGTCCCTGGGTGATGTCTGGGCAGAATCTTGTGCCGGCAGGTTCCGCAAACCGGCTGAAAACAGCTCAGCTCAGGGTTTTCTCCCTGGCAGATTTAGATGAAATCCACAAAACCCTTTTCTCGGTTACCACCACATCCACTGGAACATCCCACCTGTCCCTTAAGATTTTGTCTACTATCTGAAAGTCATGGACAAAGCCTGCAAGATATGGTTTTGGTCCCCGCAGGGATTGCAGGTAGCGGTCATAAAACCCCCGGCCGTACCCCACCCGCATCCCCTGCCGGTCAAAAGCCAGTCCGGGCAGGATACAGACAGACTTGTCTGTGTTCATAAACAGCCTCTCAGGGGATGGACCGGGTTCATCTATACCGCAGTATCCCGGACTGAGTTCCTCCAGGCCGTCTACCCGGTAAAATTCCATGTCCCCCTGCCGGTCCCTGCTGCATCGCGGAGCATAAACTTTCTTGCCTCTGCTTAAAAGGGTGGATATGAACGGTCTGGTATCCAGTTCGTTTCTTATGGGCAGGTATACCAGAAAAGAGATGCAGCTATCAATATCCAGGACCCTGAGCAGATTTGCAGTGGCTTTCAGGCTGCTGGCCTTGGTCTGATCCCTGGTCAGCCCGGCCCTGGTTTCAAGCATTCTTCTGCGGCATTCATCCTTGTTCATGGGTGATCCTGCAGTTTCTGAGATATTTTTGCCCTGAAGCTGCTGCACTGTAAACTTCCCTTTCATCCTGAAAAACGGCTGATGGCCATGTCTGTTTTTCAGTATAAGATTATAAATCAAAGCAGCTGACATGGCCATCATAATTATTCGCAGCGGTTAAGCCATTGGCATGAAGCACAGGAACTGGCCCTGGCTTCTGAATAATTTTTAAAACAGTTACGGACTTGACAGTCAGAAATTCTCTGTCAACATCTTGTATTTACTGACAATTTCCAAAATTCTGAATGTCCGCACCATTATCAGCTTCAACAGCCTGATTTCTTTACCTTTAACTTTTAACCTTTAACTT
>CAZHCY010000391.1:0-1872 GCA_964531185.1 uncultured Desulfovibrionales bacterium
TTTCCAGTCCTTCCCGGTCTTCAAGATTCATGCGGATAAAGCCCAGGTTGGGATGCTTATCCGACCAGGTCAATCCGTTAGAATCATAGGGACCTGAAAATCCGGAATATTCCAGGCGTCCGTATTTTACATTAACATCGTAATAATCATTAATATTGTCGATTCCAACCACCTGGTGGCCTCTGCGGGCCAGGGCCAGTGCCAGATGAAAGCCGATGAAGCCGGCTGTGCCTGTGATCAGTGTTTTCATGGGTGTCTCCGTCTGAATGTTAATGTGTTCCTCTTGCTCATAATGGTTTTGCCCTGGTTAGACAAATAATTTTCTAAGGCAAAGCAGGGGGCGGCAGGCAATAGTTGTTTTTGACTTCCTGCCGGAGCTGGGGTAATTTGGGAAGTTAATGTGATTTTATCTGATACTTAGCGGAGATAACTGATGAGCAAATACGAGAGTGTTATCGGGCTGGAGGTCCATGCCCAGCTGAAGACGAAATCCAAAATTTTCTGTTCATGTTCCACAGAGTTCGGCAAAGAGCCCAATGAAAACACTTGCCCGGTCTGCTGCGGCATGCCCGGGGTTTTGCCGGTGCTTAACCAGAAAGCAGTGGAATTTGGCATAAAAATGGCTCTGGCTGTGGATTGCCGAGTGAACGCCAGGTCCATATTCGCCAGAAAGAATTACTTCTATCCGGATCTGCCCAAGGGATATCAGATCTCTCAGTATGAAGAACCCCTGGCTGAACACGGACGCATCAGAATCATGGTTCAGGACCGGGAAAAAGAAGTGGGCATAACCAGAATCCACATGGAGGAGGATGCCGGGAAATCAATACATTCTTCAGCTGAAAACAAAAGTTATGTTGATCTGAACAGGACTGGAATCCCTTTGCTGGAGATTGTTTCCGAGCCTGACCTGAGGAGCCCGGCCGAGGCCGTGGCATATCTCAAGTCCCTGCGGTCCATCCTGCTTTACCTGGAGATCTGTGACGGCAATATGGAACAAGGCAGCTTCCGCTGCGATGCCAATGTATCCATCAGACCGGCTGGTCAAAAAGAGCTTGGCACCAGAACGGAAATCAAAAACATGAATTCCTTCAGGCATGTGCAGAAAGCCCTGGAATACGAGATTGGCCGGCAGATGGATCTTCTGGATGACGGAGACGCGGTTGTCCAGGAAACAAGGCTCTATGACGTGGACAAGGGCATGACCCGTTCCATGCGCGGCAAAGAAGAGGCCCATGATTACCGCTATTTTCCGGATCCGGATCTGGTGCCTCTGGCTGTGGATCCAGAATGGGTTGACCGGCTGAGCTCTCTTCTGCCTGAACTGCCTTTTGCCAGAAAACAGAGATTCATGACAGAATACGGTTTGAACCAGGATGAGGCTGCTTTGCTCACCTCGGAAAAAGACCTGGCTGATTTTTTTGAAAAGGCGGCAGACTGTTGTTCCCGGCCCAAGAAAGTCAGCAACTGGATCTGCGGTGAATTGATGGGCAAAATGAATGAGTCTGGCCTGTCCATTTCCCGGGTCAGAGTAAGCCCTGAACATTTGGCCGGACTGGTGAACATGGTGGAAGACGGCACCATCAGCGGCAAAATGGCCAAGACTGTTTTTCAGGAGATGTTTGACAAAGGGCTGATCCTGGAGGGGTGGGCAAGGGGGAAGGACTGATTCAGGTTTCTGATTCTTCAGAACTTGAAGCAATGGGTGATGAAGTGATTGCAGCCCATTCTGGTGAAGGGGAAAGGGTCAGGCAAGGGCAGAAAAAACTTTTTGGTTTTTTCGTTGGGCAGGTCATTAAAAAAAACAGGGGGCAGGCCAACCCTGGAGGTGTCAATCAGGTTTTGAAACGGCAGCTGGGGTAAGTCGGGCGC
>CAZHCY010000392.1:0-1859 GCA_964531185.1 uncultured Desulfovibrionales bacterium
CGTTTATGCTGGGTTCAAGCAATTAAAAGGCCAGACAGTTGTGTCTGCAGTTTTGAGGCCGGTCTTATGCCCTGCAAATCATATGTTTCTTAACAATCTGAAATATAATGTTTTTTTTCTGAAAGGCCATGAGCTTTGAAAATGGCCCGGGTTGAGTCCAGATCATGGACCAGGTTTTTGATTTCTGTTTTGTAACAAACATTACCACCGGGTAAGTCCAAGGGCAAGACTGTCCAGAACTGATCAACAGGCCAAATATACCGGGCCGGCAAACCATCAGGAGGGCATATGCCTGTAGCAGGCAGGGACAAGCGGCTTTATACAAGGCGATCGCTTTATTATTATCTTCAGGTCCTGGACAGGGAGACCGGCCGGGAAGCAGGCAGACTGGCCGACATTCATGTGGCCGGGATGCTGCTCCTGACCAGAAAGAAACCAGCCCCGCAGGATCACCTCAAGATCCGCATTCCTCTGCATGATCTGTCCTTAAAACACATGCCCGGAAATCTGGACCTTGACGGAGTGGTCAAGTGGTGCACCCAGGACGTAAACCCTGACAACCATGTGGCCGGGCTGCAGTTTGTGGATGTTTCCCCTGAACAGGAAGATATCATTGAGGAGATGATAAGCATCATCGGCTTTAGGCAGGGCAGATGAGCCCGGCCAGGACGCATGAAAGGCGAAGGCCTGGCCAGGGCTTGACCTTGGAAGGTTTTTTGCCGTATAGATCTTGTTTCTCAGCTGTTACACCCTTTAGACTTTTGTCAGCATGTGCTGATGATGGTTTTGCGGGCAGGTATTAAGCGGCCTGTGAATAGAAAAGTTCAAAGCCGGATCCGGGTCCGGTTTTGAACTTTTCTTTATTTGTAACAGTTTAGCCCATTTTAAGAAAAGCAAGGCACCCCGGCGCTTGTTTTCTGGTTGATGTAAACACAGACGTAAAAAAACAGGCGCTGGGAGAGCCAGTCCCCCTCCGGGCGCCTTCGGGCAGGAAGCCGTGCTTCATGCAAATGGCTAAACTGTTGCCTTTATTTGGTAAAATCGTCAGAACTGGAGTGAATTAAAATGAGCAGTATTCCCATTTCCGTGGAAGGTCTGGTCAGGGTAAAACAGGAACTGGAAAAGCTGGAAGCTGAAAGGCCGGCAGTGATCCAGGCCATCAAGGAAGCCAGAGAAGAAGGCGATCTGCGGGAAAACGCAGGTTATGACGCTGCCCGCGAACGGCAGGGTATGCTTGAAGCCAAGATTTCCTATATCAAGTCCAGGATGCCGGAGTTCAATGTCATTGACCTGAACACCATGGGCGGGGACAAGGTGGCTTACGGAGCCACGGTCAAGATTGAGAATATGGATACCGAAGAAGTAAGACAGTATACCCTGCTGGGCCCGGATGAAGTGGAGTATGTGGAAGGGGCCATCTCTGTCTTTTCCCCTGTGGCCAGGGCCCTTCTGGGCAAAGAGGAAGGCGACGAAGCAGTGGTCAATGCTCCCAAGGGTAGAATAGAATACGAGATTCTGGAAATAAAGTTCAATGGACCTGTGGTCCCCCTGCCGGAATAGTCCTTCAGTCAGCTGGTCAGGGATTCAACATTCAGAGGCGGGCATTTGCTCTGATCCAGCTTGAGAGTTATGCATCCCTGCCGGCATTTGTCCACGCAAACCCCGCATCCCAGGCAAAGATCCCGGTTGATTTCCGGTCTGCCCCCGGCCATGGTTATGGCTTTGAACTGACATGATCTGAGGCATCTGCCGCATTCCTGACAAAGCTCATGATCAATCCGGGCTGTGTAGCCGGATGATGCCAGCATGGGCACCCCGTTTTGATGGGCCTTGATGGCTCCGCAGCAGCATGAGCAGCA
>CAZHCY010000393.1:0-1859 GCA_964531185.1 uncultured Desulfovibrionales bacterium
CCTGCTATCCTGCGGCCTTAAAACAGGGCCTTAAATTTTGTATTGAAATAATGGCAGACAAACCCCAGGGCAAATGCCTGCAGGGTCTTCCGGGGTGATTATGCCGGAAGACCCTGCCAGCAAGCCGGCTGCCCTGCTGGAATAATTTTGACTGCCCGGCCTTTAAATTTAAACAAATTACCTGGAAATGTAAACAGAAGGCAATGATTTGCACTTAAGTCAAGTCAGGGGAGAAGTCATGAAAGTGCCTGGTCTGGTATTGATTGTGCTTATGTTGATTTCAGGATGCCAGAAAGATTCGCCAGAGAAGTTTTTTAAGCACAGTCAGCCTCTGGGGCATGTTCAGGAGGAAGGCAGGTGCACGGTGATGGTTTCGCCTGAGGAGTACCAGTCTGCTGAGGAGATGAAGGAGCTGTTCAGGGAGCGGTCAGCCATGCAGTGTTTTGAGAATGCAGCCAGAAAGGTGATTAATCTGCAGCCTCTGGTCCGGGGGGGGCAGGAACCGGGAGGCGGGAGAGGCCATGAATTTTTCAAGGCCACAGGCCGGCTGAATCCCCGGGAGGTGCCGCTGACCGGCCATTTAAGCCAGGATTTCCTGTACATCCTGGATCTTTATCCGGATATGAATCTGGCCGGCACAGTCATGGTGCTGGAAGAAGAAAAGACCATGACTGGAACCCATGACAGGGTGATAATCAGGGTTTTGGGCGATTATCCTGCTGAGCTGCCGGCCTTTTTCCTGACAGCCAGGGAGCATTCCAGGCTGCAGAGGGATTTCGGGCAGGTTTACGGTTCAGGAAGAATAGTGCAGATTCTGGATCCCGGCCATGACTCGGGCTTTACACAGGAAAAGCAGGGAGTGTTTGTTCACGGAGAAATCCTGGAGACCAGACATGAGGTCAGGGCGGGGGATCTTGTGTATTTTGTCTCTTTTAAGGTCAAAGCTGACAGGACAGAGTCTGAACAGGAGGCCCCGGGTCATACTTCCCAGGACCGCCAGGTTCTGGTGAAGCCGCAGATCAAAGAATCATCAGATGCAGACAAAGAGCAGGAGATGAAATAGACATGCCTGGCAGGGAAATGTACAGCGTACTGGTGGTCAACGGACCTAATCTGAAATATACCGGCCTGAGGGATGCTGCTGTTTACGGTACCGCCTTTCTGGGTGAAATCCCCGGACTGCTGGCAGGACATTGTCCTGAAACAGCCCAGAGGCTGCAGGTTGATTTTTTCCAGAGCAACTCTGAAGGAGGCCTGGTGGACAGACTGGAAAGGGCCTGGGAGGAAAAAACCGCTGGAGTGGTCATCAATCCCGGGGCCTATACGCATACCAGCCTGGCTCTGGCCGACTGCCTGGGCTGGATCAGCATTCCCTTTGTGGAGGTGCATCTGAGCAATATCTGGAGCAGGGACAGAATCAGGCAGCACAGCCATACAGCCAGGCACGCCCTGGGAGTGATTGCCGGATTCGGAATCATGGGCTATGTTTACGGACTTAAAGCCCTGGCTGATCATCTTCAAGGCAGCGGTAATTAGAAATTTTGCAGCAGTTTAGCCATTCAGAGGTTCTAAATGGCGATGGCCTGGGTCCCTGGTATGGGGACTGCCCCTCAGCTTTGTACTAACTGAATTGGTGCACTGATTTCTTTCGCTGGCAAAGTTTTTATTGCTGCACTAAGTGGCTTGCGGGGACTTCTCCATGCCGGTTTCCGCGCCTCCTGAATGGTTACGTAACAGTTTAGCTTTTTTTAGGAAAGCAAGGCACCAAAGCGCTTGTTTTTTGGTTGATGCAAACATCTTGAGAGTAAAAAGTTAAAGGTAAAGATAAAGAAATCAGGCTGTTGAAGCTGATAATGATG
>CAZHCY010000394.1:0-1850 GCA_964531185.1 uncultured Desulfovibrionales bacterium
TTTTAACTTTTAACTCTCAAGTTTTTTACATCAACCAGAAACAAGCGCCGGGGTGCCTGGCTTTCCTGAAAAATGGCTAAGCTGTTACGAAAATTTGGGCTTGACACCGGGACTGTCCATGGCTTCGGGACTGTCTCCTGCCTGGTTGCTTAACACGCATAATGCTCCCCCTGCTTTTCTTAAAAAGGGCTAACCTGTTTACATCCTTTGAATTTTTCTTTGGTTGGCACGCATCTCATGTGAAATGCCGGTCAAAGGGTTTTGGTTCCTGATCCCATGCCTGGGGGATGGATCCGGCCGAACCATGTTTTACTGCAGCGGCTGCCAGTTTAAGCTTTAATATTTGTGCTTGTTTGCCTTTGTGTTTTTTTGTAGGGGAAAAATATAAACTGGTATTGAATGTACTGATCTGTTAAGCTTTTAATCATTTCAGGGTAACAGTTCAGCCATTTGCCTGTGCCCGGCTTCCTGCCCGGAGGCGGCGCCCGGAGGGGGGACTGGCTCTTCAGGCGTTTGTTTTTCTAAGGCTGTGTTTACATGAACCAAAAAACAAGCGCTGGGGTGCCTGTTCCCTGCTTTCCTTAAAAAGGCTGAACTGTTACACTTCAGGGAGTTTTTCATGCCTGTACCTACCTACCGAGTTCTTTATATTGAGGACAATCCAGTAGACATTCGTTTTTTTCAAGAGATTGCCAAGGAACTGAAGGATATAAGGATAGATCTTTCCACGGCCAGCACACTGAATCAGTCTCTGGAAATGCTGAATCAGGGGGGCTGTGATCTGGTGATCTCGGATCTGGGGCTGCCGGACAGCATGGGACTTTATACGGTCAAAAGGATCATCAGCGATTTTCCTGAATTGCCGGTGATAGTCATGACCAGCATCAATGACGAGGAGCTGGGAGTGCAGGCCATCAAGATGGGCGCCCAGGATTATCTTCCCAAGGGAAATTTTGACAGCGGGCTGCTGGCCAGGGCCATCAAATACTCTGTGGAGAGAAATTCCTATATTTACAGGATGTTCAGTTCCAGAGGGAAAAAATTTGAGATGCTGATGAAAAACCTTGACCAGGCAGTGGCTTATTTTGATGCTTCTATGGTGGTTCGGGACTGCAATCAGGCCTTCAGCCGCCTTTTCGGACTGGACAAATGTACCGGGGCCAGTCTGGACAAGTTTTCAGGGCCTGGATTGAAAAAAATGATGAGCAAAGCTCTGTCAGGAGAAAAGATCCTGATTGATGCCGGGGTGGAGCCGGCCCAGGGAAAACAAGGGGCTTTCAGTCTGATCCCTGTGAAAGATGCCCAGGGCAAGGTCCAGGGAGTAATTTTTATGAGCCGGGATAAATCTGACAAAGGGCCTGTTATTGACATGGATCTTTAGCAGGATCGGGGGCAGACGGGTAGCCATCCAGGGGGTCTAAATGGCCATTGCTTGCGTCCCACGCATGGGGACTGTCCCTATGCCGGTTTCCGCGCCCCCTGAATGGTTACGCAGACTGGTCAGGACCGGTTTGACAATGATTCTGTCCTGAACAGGTTTGGCTGTTCATCAGGAACAGGGTGGCAAAAAACAGGATACCCCGGCCTGTAGCTCCGGCAGGCAGCAGTTTGAGTAAACCATTAAAGGCTTGAGGGTAAAAAACAAATAACAGTTCAGCCATTTGAACTTGGCAGGTTGACTGGCTCTTTCAGCGCTTGTTTTTTTAAGTCTGTGTTCACATCAACCCAAAAACAGGCATTGGGGTGCCTTGCTTTCCTTAAAATGGGCTGAACTGTTACCAAGTTGTTTTTAAACAGTAACAGTTTAGCCCTTTTTAAGGGCGCAGGGGACAGGCACCCCGTCACCCACT
>CAZHCY010000395.1:0-1845 GCA_964531185.1 uncultured Desulfovibrionales bacterium
AAGCTTTTTTCCTCTCTTCAACGAAGGATCCCTGCCTCCTTCCCAGGATACATCTGCGGCCATTGATGAATTGAGCCGGGTTGTCAGAAACAATCCGGATGCTGTGGAAATATATCTGGCCCTTGGCAATCTTTTCCGTTCCCAGGGCGAAATTGAACGGGCCATCCAGATAAGAACCAACCTCATTGCCCGACCCCAGCTCAATGAACAGTTCAAAGCCAGGGCCTGGTTTGAACTGGGTATAGACTATAAAAGAGCTGGAATCCATGACCGGGCCCATGCCGCCCTGAAGCAGGCTTCAAGTTTGATCGGCGATGATCCTGCCATTCTTTCCGAACTGGCCAGGCTGTATGCGGAAATCAGTGATTTCCGCATGGCAGCCAGATATTATTCCCTGCTGGGACAACCCCTGGCCCAGGCCCATTATCTGATCCAGGAGGCCCGCAGGCAGGATGATCAGAATCAGACCCAGGCCGCAAAACTCATCAACAAAGCCATAAAAGTGTATCCCGGCTCAGTGGAAGCCTGGCTGGAAGTCATCTGCAGGGACCATTACCAAGGTAAATGGTCAGACATGAAGACTCATCTGCAAAAGGCCCTGACCAGTGTTGTTCCCAGGCTGAGGTTTGTTCTTCTGGAAGGTCTTTATCAGCACATCAGGCAGCTCAATTCCAGCCAGGACCAGGACTTCATTGAAAAAAAATGCGCTCTGGTCATTGTTGAAGCCATGAAAAATTTTGAGCAGGATCTTATTCTCAGTTATTACTGCTCAGTCTTTTTAAAGGAATCAGGCCAGCCTGATCAGGCCAGGGGATGGCTGGAAAAGGCCCTGGTCATGGATCAGGAATTCTGGCCGGCCAGGCTGGAGATTCTTGATCTGACCAGACATGAGCAGATATTGACTGAATCCTTCAAAACCCAGCTTGTTTTCTTCACCACCAAGGCCAGAATGGTCAAAAGATTTATCTGCTCGGTATGCGGTCTGAAAAGGGAAAGGATTTTCTTTCTCTGCCCCCGCTGTTTTTCCTGGCACTCCATTTCCTTTCGAACCCTGCTCAACGAATAAGCCCAGCAAAAATCAGCATCAAACATGTCTTCATCTCTTAGCTCCCGGACAATTCCTTCAGGCGTCAAACTGACTCCCATGCTGGAGCAGTACCTGAGAATCAAGGAAGAACACCCTGACGCTTTGTTGTTTTTTAGGATGGGGGATTTTTATGAGCTTTTTTTTGAAGATGCCCGGACAGCTTCCAGGGAACTGCAGATCGCCCTTACTTCAAGAAATCCCAATGCTGATTTCAGCGTGCCCATGTGCGGCGTTCCCCATCATTCTTCAGAAGAATATCTGCGCCAGCTCCTGGAAAAGGGCATAAAGTGGCAATCTGTGATCAGGTTGAAGATCCCAGAACATCCAGGGGGCTGGTCAAGCGGGCTGTCACCAGGGTGCCCACGCCGGGAACCGTGGTGGAGGAAAGCAGCTTAAAGGCCGGTGAAAGCAATTACCTGGCCTCCTTGTACTGGGATGAGCAGAAAAACCGCGGAGCCCTGGCCTGGGCAGATTTTTCCACCGGATACTGGACCGGGCTGGATGTAAAAAACATTCATGAAATATGGCAATGGCTGTACAAGCTTGAACCTGCCGAAATCCTTGCTCCCCAGGGATTCCAGATTCCAGCGGAGCACAGGACCCTCAAAAGAAGATTCAACCATGTGCCTGCTGCTTCCTTCTTTGATCAGCGTTCCGGCCTGGAAATGATCCTGCGGGACCAGAAAGCCGCTTCAGCAGAAGTCCTGGACCTTCAGGACAGGCCTGATCTTATCCGGGTTTGCGGAGCCATTCTCATG
>CAZHCY010000396.1:0-1832 GCA_964531185.1 uncultured Desulfovibrionales bacterium
GCTTATGGAAATGGCTATGACAGACATCATGATGGAGAAACTGAGACCGCCAAGACCCATGAACAGGTCGTCGGCCCTGCCTTCAGGAAAGCGCCATATGAGAAGGGTTCTCAGGTTTTCCAGAGTGACGTCCCAGTTGAAGTTATAAAAACCCCTGCCAACCAGAAAAAGAAAATAAACAAATAAACCGGCAAAAGCCGCCTTGGAAATCAGAATCAGGGATTTCCAGATGGTTATGGCTGAAACCTTTATGATGGTCTGAGTTCTGGTGAGCTTGAGATGGGTTTGTGCCCCGGGAAACAGACTGGAAACGATTCTGCTAAAAAAAAGGCCTGTCTTGACCAGAGGCCAGGAAAAAATGCTCAGGCCCAGGGACAGGGGATCTCTTTTTTTCCGGGCAGTACTTCTGAGTCTGCGGTTCACGCTGTTGAGCAGGGCTGAAATGGTTAGAGACAGGGTCAGATAAATTATGGTGGCTGCCGTTGTAGCTTCAAATCCCCGGAAGGTCAGGGATTCGATCTGCTGGGACTGCCAGGTGAGGTCAGCCACGCCCACCACCATGGCCAGAGAAGAGTTTTTCATGTTGTTCAGAAATTCACTGCCCAGGGGAGGAATGATGGCCCGGAAGGCCAGGGGCAGAATGATTCTGCGCATGATCTGGAAATAGTTCAAACCGCTGGAATAGGAGGCCTCCAGAAGCCCTTTGTCAATGGACTGGATCCCGGCTCTTATGACCTCGGCCATGAAAGAGCCGGTATAAATGGCCAGCCCCAGGGTGGCACACCAGAATTCATAGTTGAGACTGAACAGGCTCTGGCGCATACCCGTGGGCAGGGCCTGAGGCATGGCAAAATACCAGAAAAAGAGCTGCACCAGAAGAGGAGTGTTGCGGAAGAATTCCACATAAGCGGTGGACAGCCAGTAAAAGGGCCTGAAAGTGGATAAACGACCGAGTCCAAAGATTGTCCCCAGGGTCAGGGCCACCACAGAACTGATCAGAGTGATTTTTAATGTGACCCCGAGACCGTAAATCAGATAAAAGCCGAGGTTTTCTTTATAAGTGGGATTTACTGAATACAGAACGCTCCAGTCGAATTCATATCCGAATTCAAAGAAGAATCTCCAGTAAATAAAGGCAGTCAGGGCAATGACCACAAGGAGCAGGTTCTGAACCCAGGTTTTGGACAGCCAGGATTTGAGCATAAGGTAATTTTTCTCCAGGGCCCGGATAGATTTCCGGGCCCTGGTTTATCGGGCTTGGTGAGGATGGTTTAGGGCCAGACTTCGATCTCATCTGTCAGAGGGAAGTGGTAAGGTGTGTCCGGTCCATACCATTTGTTGTAGATTTCCTTGTATGTTCCGTCTTTCCACATGTCCTGCAGGGCGAAATTAATGGCATCGCGCCATTTGGAATCGTTTTCAGGGACACCAATGCCGTAAGGTTCGTCACTGATGAAGTCGCCCACCAGTTCCCATTTGCCGGGTTCCTGAGCAGCATAACCCAGAAGAATGGTGCTGTCTGTGGACCAGCCGGCCACCCGGCCCAGCTTCAAGGCCTGGAAGGCTTCAGATTCTTTCTGGTAGGAGATGACATTCTGGTCGTAATCGGGATCACCAAGTTCTTTGAGCAGGTTTTTGATGTTGATTTCTGAAGTGGTGCCCTGCATGGTGGCGATTTTTTTGCCAACAAAGTCTTTATGGCTGGAATACTCGCCGTCCGGAGCCAGAATTTTCTGACCGTCAAAAAAGTAGGTGATGGAGAAGTCAATGACCTTGTCCCGCTCCCTGGTATGGGTCATATTGGCCACGGACATGTCAATCCTGTTCTGCTG
>CAZHCY010000397.1:0-1831 GCA_964531185.1 uncultured Desulfovibrionales bacterium
CTGGTCAATCAGGTTATCTTCAAGGCCAGAGATATAAAAAACCTCTTAAAGGAAATATGCCAGGCCCTGATTTCCACCAGAGGTTATCATGGTGCCTGGATAATCCTTCTGGACAAGAACAAAAATGTCACACATTCCGGACAGGCAGGTCTTGATAATGAATTCCCGGCACTCCTTGCCATGTTTAAAGGGGGCAATATGACCAAGAATGCATTGCACATTTTATCCTCAGGCCAGGTGCAGGTTGTCATTGATCCTGGAAAGGAATGCAAAGACTGTCCTCTGACAAACACTTATGCAGGCAAGTCCAGCTTTACTGTAAGTCTGGAGGTTGAAGGCATTGTCCTGGGGCTCCTCACTGTTTCAGTGCCTAAGAACTTATCCGAAGATACTGAGGAGCAGGAACTGTGCCTGCTGCAAAGTGCATCTCTTATGAGGTGGAACTTAAAAAAGCTGCTGTAACAGTTTAGCCGTTTGCATGCAGCACGGCGTCTGCCCGAAGGCGGCGCCCGGAGGGGGACAGTCCCCAAGCCGGTTTCGGGAACCCCCTGAATGTTTACCATTGTGATAACCCATAACTGATTGGGCAGCCCGGGGGTATGATAACCGAAATTTGACCACCTCCAGAACCTTGTTCATCCTGGTAAAGACAACCAGTCCCCGGATGGAGGAAAGGTGGCATGCTGAAGGTGGAACAATATGAATCTAATGGTTTCAGCTATGGTGTCCATGCCCCACTCTCTTAAAAATCTGAAAAGGGATCATTTTGCAAGGATAATCAATCACGAGCTGCATTGATGGTCTAAGTCCGCAGGGCCGGGCCCCAGGGTTTTGCAGACAAATGGCTGAACTGCTGCAGGCTGGAATAATGTGCGGCGGATCAGGAGCAAGACCGGAGGCAAGCTTGCTTGCCTCCGGTCTTGTCTGCTGCATTCGCGTTGATGTCTGGCGCGGCAGCGTCCGGCCATTCAGCTGATATAGGTAAGCAGCGATTTTTTGAGCCTGGCAAAATCCTTTTCCAGACGTCTGAACAAGGCCTCAAGTTCATGGGAATCAGCCTGAAAGCTCAATTTTTCCAGGTCCATGGCTGAAATTTTCAATTGCGGGGCTGCCATATTGGCGGCCAGGCCTTTAATGGAGTGGGCATGCCTGCAGATTTTATCCCGGTCCTGCTGCTGGACGGCCTGGATGCACTGCTCCAGTCGTACAGGTACTTCCCGAAGAAAATGTTCAATGATTTCTTTCATCATCTGTTCATCTTCCATAACCCGGTCAAGCAGTTCAGAGTGCCTGAAAACATCATCATTACCTTCATCCGGCTCTGATGGTAAAATTTCACGGCGGATCGGATCTTCCTGGCTTTGCATGTCTTTTTGCTGTTCCCGGGCAGGTGGAAGGTGCTGGCCCAGAAGTTTAATCAGTTTATCCGGGGTAACAGGCTTGGCCAGATAACCATCCATGCCTGCTTTCAGGCATTTTTCTCTGTCCTGGGCCAGGGCTGCAGCAGTCATGGCTTTGATGGGCGTTCTTTTCATGCCGGGACTGGATTTTTCCATTTCCCTGATTTTTCTTGTGGCCTCCAGGCCGTCCATCTCAGGCATCATGATGTCCATAAGGATCAGATCATAATCAAAATTGTTCAGTTCCTTAAGGACTTCCCTGCCGTTGCCGGCCACATTTCCTCGAATTCCTATCTTTTTGAGTATCCCCAGGGCCACCTGCTGGTTTACTGCGTTGTCCTCAGCCACCAGCACCCTGCCTTTCAGTCTGTTCTGCTGCAATGATTCAGCGACTTTTTTTCTGGCAAAATGGCGGGTGATAATGCCTTCTG
>CAZHCY010000398.1:0-1822 GCA_964531185.1 uncultured Desulfovibrionales bacterium
CGAAACCAAGTTGCTAGCCTGAGCAGCTGTCAATCATTATGTCTAAACTGTTACGATGAATCCTGTAATTCCCGACTTTTTGCAGGCAAATCTGGTATGATAATGTTTTGATAAGGCCTTTTGTGGTCCCTGGAGCCAGAAGCTGATTTTTTTTCTGAGATTTCCATGAACAACGCCCTTGAAGGGCGTTTTTTTTTGGGGTAGTGATTGCTGCTTTTCCATGTGTTTGTCAGATCCATCAAGCAAAAAAAGTAACAGTTCAGCCATTTGCTTGAGGCACGGGGGCCGGCTATCTCAGCTCCTGTTTTTTGCTGAACCTGTTTCCTGCATCAATCCAAAAACAAGCGCTGTGGTGCCTGTGCCCGGCTTTTTTTAAAAAGGGCTGAACAGCTACCTTCAGGAAATTTTAAAGAGCATAATCAGATGTTTTTAGAGGAATCTTATGCCTGTTGCCACTCTGGTTAATGCCGGGGCCATTATTCTGGGCAGTCTTCTGGGGGTGCTTCTGGGCCGCAACTTTCCGGAAAGGGTCAGAAGCATTGTTTATCAGGGTATTGGCCTGAGTGTGACGGTTATAGGCATGGACATGGCTCTGGGATATGACAGTATTGTCCTGGCGGTTTTTTCCATGCTTCTGGGCGGTGTAACCGGAGAACTGCTCAAGCTGGACAGGAAGATGACTGATTTTGGAAACTGGCTGAAAGCCAGAATTAAATCCAGGGATGCCGGGTTTACTGACGGCTTTGTGACTGCTTCCCTGATATTCTGCATAGGTTCCATGGCCATCCTTGGTTCCATAGATGAAGGAATAAGGGGGGACAGGACAATTCTGCTCACCAAGTCCATTCTGGATGGCTTCATCTGTATCCCCCTGGCTTCCACCTACGGAATCGGGGTTATGTTTTCAGCTTTGCCCATACTTATCTATCAGGGGGGAATCACCATTGCAGCTTCTGAGTCCCAGGCTTTTTTCACGCCGGCAATAATCGCCCAGATCACATCAGTAGGGGGAATGCTCATTATGGGCATTGGCCTCACCCTGCTGGACATTAAGAAAATCAATGTCACTAACCTGCTGCCGGCCATTGTTTATGCTGTGTTTTTCGCCTGGCTTCAGGGTTAAGAAAGATGTTTCAGATAATTTTTTAATGTCAACTTATCAAAAAGCAGAATACATGAACAGCAGCAGCCTTCATCGATTCGGCACAGTGGCCCTTGCAGGATTGCCCAATGCCGGCAAATCCACCCTCATGAACACTATGGTGGGTGAAAAAGTGGCTATTGTCAGCTCAAGACCCCAAACCACACGGAACAGGATTTCCGGGATTCTGACCTCTTCGCACTGCCAGGTGGTTTTTCTGGATACTCCCGGGCTGAACAGGGCAGGGGGCAAAATGAACGAGCTTTTGAATATGACTGCCAGGGAAGCCCTGTATACATCGGATGCAGTGGTTTTAGTGGTGGATCCACTGGGTTTTAGAAAAGGAAAGGATCAGCCTGGCCGGGAGCTCAGCCGAATTGCCGGAACTCTCAGGAATCAGCCCGGGGTTGTGCTGGCTGTGAACAAAACTGATCTGGTCAAGGACAAGAAAAGGCTTTTGCCGGTAATGGAAAGGCTGTCCAATATTTTCCCGGACAGAGAAATTTTTCCGGTAAGCGCCCGGACAGGCCAGGGGTGTGATGACTTACTGAAAAGGCGGGTTGCTCTTTTGCCTGAGGGTGAAGCCCTGTATCCTGAAGATCGGATCTCCACCCTGCCAATGCGTTTCATGGCTGCAAACATTTGAAGGGAAAAGGCGTTCGAATTGACCAGGATTTGGGA
>CAZHCY010000399.1:0-1820 GCA_964531185.1 uncultured Desulfovibrionales bacterium
CATCATTATCAGCTTCAACAGTCTGATTTCTTTATCTTTACCTTTAACTTTTAACCTTTAACTTTTAACTCTCAAGTTAAACACTATGTAACAGTTCAGCCCTTTTTAAGGAAAGCAGGGCACCCCGGCGCTTTTTTATTTATGCAAGAAACAGCCTTGGAAACACAAGCGCCGGGAGGGCCGGTCACCTCCAGGCTGTATGCCTTCAGGCAGGAAGCCGTGCCTCATGCAAATGGCTAAACCGTTGCAACACTATATACTTTTTGTCCAAAACACAAGACAACCATCGGGCTTGTAAAACCCTGACCACACAGGATCAGAGATCTTTCCCATGGACATCAAACTGTTTCTGACCACCTTTGGGCTGATATTTCTGGCTGAACTGGGAGACAAAACCCAGATGGCCGCAGTAATGATGGCTGCCAACACCCAGAAGCCCTGGACTGTCTTTGCCGGTGCATCTCTGGCCCTGGTAAGCATCACCCTGGTGGCGGTCATCTTTGCCGGCTTTCTTTCCCATATCATACCTGCTCACTGGGTCAAAAAGGCTGCAGCCGTCGGTTTTCTGGTCATAGGCAGCCTGATGCTGGTGAATAAAATCTGATGCATTTCATGCCTGCAGCTCCTTCAGCACATCCCTCCCTGGCCCTGGGTCTGAAAATCCTGCTGTTTCTTGCCCTGCTGACAATGATCCTTTCTGAATCCGGTCTGTCAGCCAGGCTGGGAGAAGAATGGAACCTGGAAGCAGGGCGCATAGTTTCCAGGGAAGATCAGAACCTGGTGGAAGCCTTTGACAATGTCCACCTTTATCAGGGAGACAACTTTCTCCAGGCCGACTATGCCAGGCTGAACACAGAAACCCGCTTGCTTCATCTGCAGGGTGACATCCGGGCCTTTCTGGACCAGGACTATCTCCAGGGTGAAGAAGCTGACATTGATCTCCAAAGCAGGCAGGGATGGATCAAAAACGGCCGGGTTTTCATGGCTGATGAACATATTTATTTTTCCGGGGCTTTACTTGAAAAAACCGGCCGGGAAACTTACTCTTTCAGCCAGGCCACAGTCACCTCCTGCGATGGCGAATCCCCTCCCTGGTCCATTTTTTCCAGCAGCGGAAAAATTACCATTGGCGGCTATGCCGCCCTGAAACATCCCAGGTTCAGAATCAAGGAACAGCCTGTCCTTTATTCTCCCTATGCCATCATTCCGGTCAAGACCAAACGTCAGAGCGGCTTTCTTCTGCCTGAACTGAGCTATGGATCAGAATACGGAACCAACATCAATCTGCCCTATTATCAGGTTATCAATGAGCACATGGACGCTACCCTGTATGCCAACTATCTATCCAGGCGGGGGATGATGCTCGGCCTGGAATACAGGCATGCCCCAGCCCTGCTGAATAAAGGTCTGTGGCGGGCGGACTGGCTTCATGACCGGCAAAGGCATGACACTCTGGATTCAGAACCCCGGCGCTTCAGAAATGACAATCTGCTCCGGCCCAACAGGGACAGGTACTGGCTGAGGGCCAAATACGACGGACACCATGCCCCGTCAGGATGGTCCTACAAGCTTGACCTTGATTATGTCTCTGACCAGAACTATCTGCGGGAATTCACAGACGGTCATTCCGGGTTCAAAGCCTCCCGCAACAGATTCCTGGAAGAATTCGGCAGAGACATCCAGGACAGGGACAGCCTGACCAGAACCAGCATTTTGAGCGCAGCCAGATACTGGAAAAATGCCGGACTGGATGCCAGAATGGTCTATTCGGAAAACTTAAAATACAAAAATGACAATATATCCTCCAGTCTGAACCCTAC
>CAZHCY010000400.1:0-1819 GCA_964531185.1 uncultured Desulfovibrionales bacterium
CCGTTACCGGCTCATGTCCGTGGGTATAAGGCCCATTAATAATGTGGTGGATGCGACCAATTACATTCTCATGGAACTGGGCCAGCCTCTGCATTCCTTTGATCAGGATCTTATGCGCGGTTCAGTGGTCAGGGTGGCCAGGGCCGGCCGGAAGATGAGCTTTACAACTCTTGACCAGCAGATCCGGGAGCTGGAGCCGGATGATCTTCTTATCTGGGATGAAGACAGGCCTGTAGCCCTGGCCGGGGTTATGGGCGGAGCAGATACGGAAATTCACGGCAAAAGTCGGAATGTACTTCTTGAATGTGCTGTTTTTGATCCTCTGTCCATAAGAAAAACCGCCAGCAGGCTGGGACTTTCAAGTGAGGCTTCCTTCAGGTTTGAACGCGGTGTTGACCAGCCGGGCTCAGGATTTGCTCTGGACCGGGCTGCTTTTTTGATCAGTTCCCTGGCCGGCGGCAAAACTGCTTCAGGGGTGGCCAGAAACGAGCCAGTGCCTTACAGGCGGAAAACATTGCAGTTCCGGCCTGCCCGGGCTGCTTCTCTTTTGGCGGTTGAAGCTGAAGCTGAGTGGTGCACACAGACACTTTCCAGGCTTGGCTGCCGGGTGGAGACCTTGGACCGTCAGGTTCTGCAGGTGGAGCCTCCAAGCTATCGGCCTGATCTGGAGAGGGAGGTGGACCTGGTGGAGGAAGTGGGCAGGATATTCGGGCTGGACAGAATTCCGGAACATCTTCCCCGGATCAAAAAGTCTCTGCATGAGAAAGAACCTCTGGATCAAACCTTTGAATTTTTGTCCAGGATCAAGGAATGGGCCAGGGGGCTGGGACTGAATGAAGCTGTAAACTACAGCTTCACCAGCAATGCCGATCTGGACCGGCTGAATATTGGAAAAGAGTTCAGGGTAAATATTTTCAACCCCTTAAGTGAAGATCAGGATGTAATGAGAACCGATCTTCTGCCCGGGCTTCTGCAGACATTGAGGCACAATCTGGGACACGGCAATGTCAGGCTGAAAATTTTTGAAACTGCCAGGAGCTTTCTGCTGGATCAGGCTTCTGAAACCGGTGCAGCTGAAACCAGCAGGCTGGCACTTTTGCTGCATGGTCCCAGGTTTGTCAATGAGTGGCCCAACCCGGCGGAGCTCTTTGACTACACAGACATCAAGGGGCTGCTGGAAAACCTTATGTTGCGCTTCAGTCCCGGACAGGTGTGGTATAAAACCTCTGAATCCCATCCCTATCTTTTCCCTGCTGTCAGCTTCGGCATGGGGGAATATGATCTGGGATTCACAGGACGGGTCAAAGGGGAGATTGCCAGGGAATACAAGGCCAGAAATGAAGTCTGGTTTGCGGATGTTAATCTGGACACCCTGGAAAAGCTGCATTCCTCCAGAGAAACAGTATTTACCCCCTTGCCCAGATTCCCTGTGGTCAAGAGGGACATGACCGTGATTGTCCCGGCAGACCTTGGATATGAAGAAATCAGAACCGCTGTCCAAAAAAGCAGTATTCCCATTCTGGAGGGCATAGTTCTGACTGATGTGTATATGCCCGAGGGTTCCCAGGAAAAGAACATGACCTTTCGCATGACTTACCGCCATCCTGACAAAACCCTCAAGGACAAAGAGGTTGACAGGGCCCATGAGAGTCTGGCCGGCTTGATCTCGTCCGCTCTTCCGATTCGCTTTCCCTGATGAATCATATGTCCGGGGATTATTATGCCAGGGCACCAAGCCCATCTGAAGCAGATCAGTATTGATTCTCTGCAGCAATCAGGAAAATCTGAAACATTTAAACCGGTCGTAACAGTTCAGCCC
>CAZHCY010000401.1:0-1805 GCA_964531185.1 uncultured Desulfovibrionales bacterium
TAATACGGACCGCCCTGGTCGCTGAGAGCAATGCTCGCCTGCCCCCACCCCCTGTCAACCTGGTTGAACTGTTCATCCCAGACTATCCACCGGGCATTGTCCGGTCCGCTCAAAGTCATGTCCGCCTCGGTTCCAGCCTGTTCCAGACGCAGCCACTCGGTCTGATACTTTTCCTGAATTATAAGCTGTGTCTGAGTGCCGTGCATGACAGCAGGCACAGTCTCCAGGGGCCGATAGAGAAAACCTGATAATTTCAGCCACTCTTCTCCGCCTTTGTTGATTATTTCCAGGTCTGACAAGTCTCTGCCGTTAGCAATGGGAATCAGAAGATCCATTTGAGCCAGTTCATTGTTCTGGTCCGTGACAACCGGCGAGTATTCACCTTCACCTCCTGCAAAGAGATGTCCGGGAAGACCGTCTTCAGCTATAAGTTTCATCCGGGGGGATTCGTTAAAAAAATGAAAGTACGACCATGGAATATCATTGGCCAGGATCCAGGTTCTCTTCAGGCGCTTCTCCCATGCAGGAGTGAATGGACTTCCCTTCGGCAACTGCTGGGCCAGGGGAAATACAGCATCATAATAGTCTTCAAAGCGGTGCATCACCATATATTGACGGCCCGCATCCGTTATAAAGGAAAACTCTATTCCCGGGGCATCTTCTGAAGCAAACCGGCCATTTTCCTGATAATTAAGGTTCTTGAACTCAGGATTCCATGTATCTTCGTCCCTGGAATCAATCTGAAGCTGGTTTTCAGGTTGTTCTGTTACCCGCCAGAAACTCTGGTAATCAGCATAATATCCAGTAACAGCTTCAAGAAGGTTTTCAGGAGGACTGCTCTTGGGGGATGCTTGACGGGCAATGGGCTCAGGTATTTCAGCCAGGATTTTTTTATCAACCAGGGCGGCTATTACTGCTTTTTCCGCCATCTCAGCGAGATTGGCATGAGGCGCATTAACCGCAACCACTGCAAAGCCGATATTTTCTTCAGGTAGGACCCAGAATTCTGAACTGTAAACAAGGGTTCCTCCGTTTTTGGTCAGGGCTTTTTTGCCCAGAGATCCCGGACCTGGATGAGATACGTTGTCCCAGCCCAGACCAAAAGCCAATAAGTCAGTATTAACCACCCGGAAGGTATCTGAAGTTTGATTCTCTTCCATGGCGTTGAGGGATGATTCAGAAATGAGTGTGGTTCCGTTTACAATCCCTCTGTTTGAGATCATGGCCATGAACCGGACTAAATCTTCAGGAGTGGAAACAATCCCTCCTGCTCCGTAAAGGTTGGTATTTTCCATGGGCAGTCCGGTACTTTCATGATATGCTCTGGCAAAAGAGCCTTCTGCAAAGGGAGAGGTTGCATATTTGCTTCTGGTCATTTCCAGAGGCTTGAAAAGTTCTTCTTCCACAAACTGAGTAAAGGGAATTCCTGTTACCGCCTGGACTGCCAGTTCAGCAAGAGTGAAACCATCATTGCAGTAGACGTTCATAAATCCGGGGGTGTGCTTGAGCCGGCTCTGGGTGATGGATTGATATGAAATTTCCTGGTATTCAGGCCAGGGCCGGTCTGTCATGCTTCCCCTGTAACTGGACCCCGGAAGTCCGGAGGAATGATTGAGGAGCATGCGTATGGTGATGTCTGTGTATTCAGGCGACAACATTTGAAAGCCAGGCAGATAGGCTGTCAGGGGTGTGTCCAGATCCATCAGGCCCTGGTCAACCAGCTTCATGACCGCTGCTGCTGTAAAGACCTTACTTACTGAACCTATGCCGAACATAGTTTCTTTTGTTACCGGAGTCTGGGTGGC
>CAZHCY010000402.1:0-1781 GCA_964531185.1 uncultured Desulfovibrionales bacterium
AAGCTGATAATGATGCTGACATTCAGGATTCTGGAAATTGTCAGTAAATACAAGATGTTGACAGAGAATTTTTGACTGTCAGGTTAAACAGGAATTTCCATAAAAAAAGGCATTGGAGGTTGTCATGACTCTTAATAAAGCTGAACTCAAGTCCAAAATTCAGGACCTTTTCCCTGAAATTCAGCAGTACGGCCTGGGATTTAAGCTGGAAAGGGATGAAAGCAGCCAGGCCTGGCTGGCCAGGTTTAAAAAAGGCGAGCATGAGCTGGCCACTCATCTGGAAGAAAAGGATGTGGAAGAATGCCTGGCTGGAGTAAAATGCTTTAACCTGGGAATACAGCTGGGGCAGTTTATCCGCAACTATTGCGAGGATGGTGAAAACTGCCGCCTGGGCCTTTAGGCTGCATAGCAGCAGAACATAAGCCGGGGTAACAGTTTAGCCGGTTGCATGAGGCACGGGGACCGGCTCTCCCGTCACCCACTTGGCAATCCAACAGGCATTCAACTTCAAAAATTCAGCTCAAATGGGTGACGGGGTGCCTGTCCCCTGTGCCCTTAAAAAGGGCTAAACTGTTACAAGCCGGGATGTTCTGCCTGGAAAGATCATCTGGACCGGGCAGTTTTTCCGCGCATCCTGCCGGCTGCCCGGGCAATACCTGAAAACACGGATTAAAGGATCTGAAATGCATAAAGATACCCATGGACACAACAAGGTGGTCATAGTGGGCACCGGCATGGTGGGCATGTCCTATGCCTATGCCATGACCATCAAGGGCACAGCCAGGGAAATCGGGCTGGTCAACCGCAATCAGGACAGGGCGGAAGGTGAAGCCATGGATCTCAGCCATGGTCTGCCCTTTGCAGAACCGGTGGATATTCAGGCCGGTGGATATGAGCTTTGCAAAGATGCCCGGCTGGTGGTCATTGCTGCAGGGGCCAGCCAGAAACCCGGGGAAACCAGGCTGGACCTGACCAAACGCAATGTGGGCATTATTGAGGATATTGTGCCCCGGATCATGGCTTTTAACCCCAATCCCATACTTCTGGTGGTCAGCAATCCAGTGGATATTCTGACCCATGTGGCCTTAAAGGTTTCCGGCCTGCGCCCGGAGCGGGTCATCAGTTCAGGCACTGTCCTGGACACCATGCGTTTTCGCTACCTGGTTTCCAGGTTTTACAATATAGATTCGCGAAACGTGCACGGCTATGTGATTGGAGAGCACGGGGACAGCGAGGTCCTGGTCTGGAGCAGGGTGAACATTGCCGGAATATCCCTCATGGACTGGTGCAGGAGCTGTTCCAAATCAGTCCATGCCCACAGGCAGGAGATAGAGGATAATGTGCGCCAGGCTGCCTATCATGTAATCAACAAGAAGGAAGCCACCTACTATGCCATTGCCCTGGCCATGAACCGGATAACTGAAGCGGTCTTTTTCAACCAGAGAAGCGTGCTCACTGTAGGCACCCTGATGCAGGGGGAATACGGCATCAAAGATGTCTGTTTTTCACTGCCCTGTGTGGTGGGTTCCCAGGGAGTGAGCCATATCTTCTCCAACCCTCTGGCTGAGGAAGAAGAAAAAGCCCTGCACAGTTCCGCCCGCATTCTCAGGGAAAACCTTTCTTCAGTGGGCTATTAGACCCTGCTGCCGGGGTTTTCCGCCCTTTGCCTGCCTCTTTTAACCCCCCTTTTTGTTATCAAATCTGATTTATTGTAAGAGTTTAGCCCTTTGCATGAGGCACGGGGACCGGCTCTCCCGTCACCCACTTGGCAATCCAACAGG
>CAZHCY010000403.1:0-1772 GCA_964531185.1 uncultured Desulfovibrionales bacterium
TGAAGTGAGAACTGCAGCCCCAAGGATGAGGATGTTCTTTCCAGACTGCTGCGCAGACTGTCCACTGGGGTCTGGTCAGGTACATCCATTTCAATGATGATAACGATTTTATCAGGATAAAGATGGCTGCGGTTGATGGCCCTGATACTGGTGATATTGCAGTTGAAATCTTTCATTATTCCTGAGAGGGCGGCGATCTGCCCAGGACTGTCAGGTCCTATGGCCACGGCCACAAATGTATCTGCTTTCAACCTGGTCAGGCAGGGTTCTTCCATGATCTTGAGCCTGACGCTGAGACCCTGGGGTTCCAGGTCTGCTTTCAGGTTTTTAAGGAGATTTTCTCCTGGATCCTCAGTAGATGTAAAAATGAAAATGGCTGCGAATTCGGTCTGCAGCACGGTCTGGGTGAGATCTTCAATATTGCACTGATGCCGGGACAAAATTCTGCTTACCCGGGCCACTATCCCGGGCCGGTCGCATCCAAGGACTGAAAGGACATATTTTGACATGAAGCTCTGATTGATATTTTTTTACGGTTTTTCCAGCAGTTCCGGGGTTGCAGCATAAAATCCTGAGGGAAATCAAACCAGGCGCAAGTCAGATTTGCAGTAACAGCTCAGCCATTGTTACAGAAAACAGGGGACAGGCACCCCAGCGCTTTTTTATGTATGCAGGAAACAGACTTAGAAAAAACAGGCGCTGAAAGAGCCAGTCCCTGTGCGTTATGCAACCGGCTGAACTGTTACGGTTTGCAGGCAAATGGCCCTGGCTTGATGCCGGCGGTCAATGCCGGGACTCAGGTAGCTTCCTGGTGCATTCTCTCCAGAATAAAGGAGATTTCTTTTGCCGCGGCCTGTACAAAGCCGGGAAAATGTTTCTGAACTTCAGGGGTCAGCCCCATTTCCCACTGAATTTCCAGGGGTTCAATGCCCAGTACGGTGAGGTTCGGCTTTTTGCCCAGGAGTTCAGCCATTTTCAAAGAATCTAGCAGATCAATGTCATGCAGGGAGATCTGCTGTTTCTGATTTTCCACCAGGTCCTTTTCTTCCAGTCTGTAAAGTGTGCCTGGTTCCCTGCCACCGCGGACAGCGTCCAGCACCAGGAGATGATCATAATTTTCAAATATATAGAAAAGATCCTGGGTAAAGGTGCCGCCGTCCACAAAATAGACATTTTCCGGCCAGTCCTGCTTTTTAAGTTCCTGCATGCAGTAAACCCCGGCACCTTCATCCCGTAAAAGAATGTTTCCTATGCCCATAACCAGCAAAGTTTTCATGATTATATCCTGCCGCACAGGCTTTTGACTTTTTAACTGGACTGCTGCCCGGGCGGATCTGGCAAGTTCATAATCAGCCTGAGCTTCAGGACTTGAATTTTCAATCCACAAAGACAAAAGGCCGGATTTACCGGCCTTTTGTCCAACAGTCAATGTTCAAGTTATGTAACAGGCTGGCCCATTTTTAAGAAAAGAAAGGCTTCCCAGGGCATGTTTTCTGGTTGATACAAGAAACAGACTCAGAAAAACAGGTGCTGGGAGGGCCGGTCCCTGTGCCTTATGCAAATGGCTGAACTGTTACCAGCTTTTTTGTTTATTCCACAGAGATTACATGTTCCTGACCGGTTTCAGCGTGCAGCACGTGCACGGCACAGCCCAGTCACGGGTCAAAGGCGCGAACAGTGCGCCCCACATTAACCGGGCTGGATGGATCAGGAACCGGCACACCGATTAATGCCTGCTCCATGGGTCCTTTATTGCCCCTATCATCCCTGGG
>CAZHCY010000404.1:0-1728 GCA_964531185.1 uncultured Desulfovibrionales bacterium
CGGAAATTACAGGATTCATCAAAAAACATCTCCATAAGTCTTTGTTTTTACTGACCCCTGACTCCTGGGACTGCAAAAACGAGTTTTTGCAGTCGAACCTTGATAGTTATTAATGCCTTCCGGCCTGATATAAACCCGGCAATGGCCGGTTATATCCGTATTTACCCTGAGTCTGACCCGGTCTCCCAGGATACAGGTAGCTCACCCGCCCATGGGACCTGACCTCTCTGAACACAAGATTTTCTCTCCCAATCTGGCCGCCTCCATGGGCTTTTGAGTGGAAAAATAATGGCAACTTTCTTTTCTGTGTAGACGTCTCTGATCATCGACCTGATGACCCGCTGGTTTTCCACGTCAATACTGGCAGCGGACTCATGAAAAAGCATTATATCCGGCCGGCAGGCCAGGGCCCTGGCAATGGCCACCCGCAGGGCCATGCCGCCTGGCAGAAGATGAGCCGGGCCATGGGCAGAATCCAGCATGCCGCCAGATCCAGACATTCCAGGTCCAGGCTTCTTCTTCTGTCAGCCGGAAGTTTGCGCATTCTTGGACCGTACTCCAGGGATTGTGGAGAGCAGGGTAGAAAAAAAGCTTATATAAAGAGAAACATAGACAATAAAATACAGTTCCCGGTCAAGAGACCAGATCATGGCCAGGGCTTCACCCAGACTGTCTGTCAGAAAATCCATATGGTAAGCTTTGTCCTGTTTCCGGCAGGTTAAGGATTTCCCCAGGCAGCAGGGCTATGCTGCCTGGGGAAACAAAGTCTGCCCGGTACCAGGGCAGTTGACTTCTTGTTACTTGGCATCAGGCGTGAAAAGCTGCTTGCCCAGCACTTTGTAGGAGCCAATGAGTTCCTGGCCTCTGTCCGAAACCATCCACAGGGCAAACTCTTTGGCCAGGTCATACTTGACGTGAGGATGTTTTTCAGGATTGACCGGAATAATGCCGTAAGGATTTTTCAGCATTTCATGACCTTCAAAGACAATTTCCAGATCATATTCTTCATCGCGGCCGAACTTGTATTTAAGATAAGTACCCCTGTCTGCCAGCACATAGCCATTCTGCTCTTCAGCAAAAAGCAGGGCCTGTCCCATGCCCTGTCCAATGGCATAGTACCAGCCTTCGCCCTGGGCCGGAGCAGCATCATCGGTAAGAGGAAGGTCAGTGGCCTTCCAGAGCTGCTTTTCTCGGCCATGAGTTCCGCTGTCATCCCCGCGGGAAACAAAAGGCTCCTCTGCTTCAGCTATGCTGACAAAAGCCTCGGCCCCGCTGCCGGCATCCTTGACTCCGGCCGGATCTTCCTCAGGGCCCACAAGAACAAAATCATTGTACATGACATAATAGCGTTTGGTTCCATAGCCTTCTTCCACAAACTTGTCTTCCCTGCCTTTGTCATGGACAAAAATCAGATCGCAATTGCCGTCCATGCCGTCACGAATGGCTGCTCCTGTGCCTTTGGACATGACCCGGACGGTTATGCCCGTATCCTCGGTGAACTTGGGCAGCAGATAGTCCAGAAGCCCGGAAGCTTCAGTGCTTGTGGTGGTGCTCATGGTCAGCACCTTGTCCTCTGCCTGAACAGAAGTGTTGCCAGCCAGCAGAAACGCGGCAGCAAGAATCCAGAATACAATTCTTTTCATCTCAAAAACCTCCAGTGTTTTCAGAAGAACCGGTTCCAGAAGGCCGGCCCCCAAATTCAATATCCGCTTCCTGAACAGCCCTGAT
>CAZHCY010000405.1:0-1717 GCA_964531185.1 uncultured Desulfovibrionales bacterium
CATTGGGCGGATAAAACCACGGCCGCCAGCAGCTGCCAGGGATCAGACCAGTTCAGTTGTGTTCGGGGTTCGGGGTAGATTGACTGCAGGCGAAGAAGGACTTCAGCCGGGCTGGCCGGCAGGGATGTATTACCACCGGACATTTGAGATCCTGTTGAAGGGAGCATTACGTGTTTTTGACAACTGACACAGCATATATTTGTTATAGCAAAATCCGGTTTAAAAGTTCAGTAACCGTTTATGCATTTGCATGAAGCACGGCTTCCTGGCCGGAGGGTAACCATTCAGGGGGCGCGGAAACCTGCATGGGGTCTGTCCCCGGTCTGGTTGTCAAAAACGCCTAATGCTCGCCTATTGGAGACGCTCTACCATGTACCAGGCCAGTTCAGCCAGAAAATCCCTGTCCGGACCTGTGTAGGGGGCAAGATTATCCAGGGCCCTGTCCACAGCCTCCTGAGCAAGCTGCCTGCTCTGGTCAATGCCCAAAAATCTGGGATAAGTGGCTTTATCCCCGGACACATCACTGCCCACCGGCTTGCCCAGCTCTTTTTCGTCTCCGACAATATCCAGGATATCATCCACAATCTGAAAAGCCAGACCTATGGCCTCACCAAAGCCGGCTGCCCTGAAAACATCCTGATCACCGGCCCCTGCAGACCTGGCCAGCATGGCTCCGCAGACGCAGGAAGCCCTGATGAGAGCCCCGGTCTTCATGGCGTGCATGGCCTTGAGTTCCTCAAGTTCAATTCTGTCCCGCCCGCTGGAATCCATATCCACCACCTGTCCGCCCACCATCCCGGCCGGCCCGGCAGCCAGAGCAAACTGGCGCAAGGCCTCCAGGACATGTTCAGCCGGCAGATCAAGCCCGGTCATCATGTAAAAGGCATGGCTCTGCAGGGCATCCCCAGCCAGAACCGCCATGGCCTGGCCAAAAACCTTATGACTGGTAGGTTTGCCTCTTCTAAGGTCATCATCATCCATACAGGGCAAATCATCATGAATCAGGGAATACGAATGAACCAGCTCCACTGCAACGGCAAAATCAAGGGCTCTGCCGCATCTCAAACCCAGCATGCCGGCCCAGGAAAGGCAGAGGACCGGCCTGACCCTCTTCCCCCCTGCCAGCAGACTGTAGTTCATGGCCTCGGCCAACTGCTCAGGAATGTCCAGGTCCTTAAAACATGTCTTAAGCCTGTCATCCACCATTTCAGCCATTTTGCTCAGCTGATTTTTAAATTTGCTCTTCCTGGGATTCAACTTCTGTTTCTCCGGTATTTTCCGCATATCTTTCAAGCTCATGTTTTGCGGACTCCAGTTGTTTTCGGCAGGATTTGGTCAGTTCAAGGCCCTCCTTGAACAAAGCCACTCCTTTTTCCAGAGGTAATTCCCCCTGCTCAAGATCCTGAACAATTTTTTCCAGTTTTTTCATTTTTTTTTCAAAATCAGTGTGTCTGGCAGGCATAGCAGTCCATCTCAGTTGTTGTTCAGAAGATAACAGTTTAGCCATTTGCATGAGGCACGGCTTCCTGGCCGGAAGGTAACCATTCAGGGGGCGCGGAAACCGCCATGGGGACAGTCCCCATGCCGGACGCAAGCAATCGCCATTTAGACCCCCTGATTGGCTACGCCTGAGGCATACAGCCCGCAAGGGGGCTGGCCCTTGCAGTGCTTGTGTTTTCTAAGGCTGTGTTTACATAAATTAAAAACAGGCACTGGG
>CAZHCY010000406.1:0-1711 GCA_964531185.1 uncultured Desulfovibrionales bacterium
AATATTGGGCTCATCATCAAATATCCACGCCCCATCAAAGCTGTTGGCATAGATCACGGCCAGGAAAATAAACAGAAGAACCAGGGGCAGTACATGGGCCCGGGCACAGGGGGTGCTGTCCGGAGAGCAGTCCTTAAGCGGCTCAGCTCCCGGTCCTGCAGGTGTTGGATTTGTTGTCATGCTGGGATTGGCTGTAAGAGGTTAAAAATGCCGGATACAAATCTGACACGTTGAACACTTGGCGTCAAACGCAAAGTGTTCAACAAAAGGGAGATAATAATCCGTCTGAAGTGGTGACTGCTTGCTACTTATCGAAAATTTAATCTTGAGTCCAGGCAGGAGAGAGCAGCGCCTAATTGAACACTTTGCGTTTGACGCCAAGTGTTCAATTTAGTAATTGTTTTGATATGGATATACAGGATATTCTGGCCCTTGGCGGGCGGCAGCGAGTTTTCAGGGCAAGGCGGAAGGTTCAGGAACCCGGGTTTATTTCACATATCACCCAGAGGGCAGCCGGCAAGGATCCATTATTCCTTGAAGAGAGGGATTATCTGGCCATGCTTCGGCTTTTGAAAAAGAGTTCTGAACTGTTCGGTCTGAATTATTATTCTTTCTGCCTGATGCCCAATCATGTGCATATCCTGGTGGAGCCGGGCAAAAAGAATCTTGCCCAGGCCATGAAGTATGTGTTCGGGGTTTTTGCCGCTGAATTCAACCGCAAGTATGAACGCAAGGGTCACCTTTTCGGCGGTCCATACAGGCAGGCCATATGCCTTGATGATTCCTATCTTCTGGCGGCTTCCATCTACATCCACCTTAACCCGGTCCGGGCAGGCCTGAATGCTGACCCCCTGGATTACAGATGGACATCAGCCAGGCTTTTCACCTACTCGGATCAGGTGCATTCTTTTGTTGATCCCACACCGGTCTTAAAACTGCTGGATGAGGATGATGATGCGGCCAGGCTGGAATACAGCCGTCTTCTGCAGGGCGGGACTTTTGATGAGCCTTTGAATCCTCTGGAGCAGGAAGGCATTATTGAGGGCTTCTGCAGTAAACTGGCCGAGAAATTCCCTGCTGTTTTCAACAGGCTCAGGAAAAATTCCAAGGCTGCGGCAGACACCAGTACTCAACTGATTGAGCTTAACCATCTTGAACAGATGATTCATGATTTTGATGCAGGCCTTCGCCGGGATCCGGAAAGCAAAAAAGCCAGAAAGTTTCTTGTGGAACAGCTACTGGCCAGGGGATACAATAAAACCGCCATCGCCCGAAGACTCGGCATTTCCAGGGGCACTGTCCACAATATTTTGAACACTTGACGTCAAACGCAAAGTGTTCAAGGAACCAGAGGTTTAATATATTATGAAGGAACTGCTTCCGTGGCTACCCAGGCCCAGTCATTTTCTGGGCAGTGAAATAAATTCGGTTCATAAGGATCCGGAAAATGTACATTTGAGAATCGGCCTGGCCTTTCCTGACGTGTATGAGGTGGGCATGTCCTACCTGGGCCAGAAGATTCTGTACAGCCAGGTCAACCGGCAGGAGGATTTTCAGGCGGAGCGGGTGTTTGCCCCTTCAGCTGAAGCCGGGCAGATCATCAGGGACCGGGGCGGGACCCTGTGTACCCTGGAGTCGGACACTCCGGTTATGGATCTGGATATCCTGGCCTTCAGCCTGACCCATGAGCTTTGCTATACCAATATCCTGT
>CAZHCY010000407.1:0-1703 GCA_964531185.1 uncultured Desulfovibrionales bacterium
CCGTCAAAAAAGGCTTCAAAAAGATCAACGCTCTCCTGAAACTCAAGGTTTTCATGGCTGCATATTTTATTTAACGACTTATGTACATTCATCCTGCATCTCCCTTGATTGTAACAGTTTAGCCATTTGCATAAGGCTGGGGACCGGCTCTCCCAGAGCTTGTTTTTCCAAGTCTTTGTTTACATCAACCCAAAAACAAGCGCTGGGGTGCCTGTGCCTTTGCTTTCCTTAAAAAGGGCAGAACTGTTACCCTTGATTTTATTCTGATTCTTTCAGTTGGTCCTGCCGCGCGCATCCTTGAAGCATGGTTAAATGATCCTGATTTCAACGGCCTCAAGGGCTCAGAAATTTGCCGGGCTGATCTGCTCAATCCGGAAGCCAGACCATGAACTGACCCCCGGGCTTTTCATCTTTGTCTGGGTCCGGGAAAATCAGACAGCTGAATTATCCAGCCGCCCCCCCGGGCCATTTGCAAAAAATTTTTCACCATTTCCGGACCATGCGGTGTAAGTATTGATTCAGGGTGAAACTGCACTCCCACCCACGGCCTGTCCACATATTCCAGCCCCATGACTTCGTCCTCGGCTGTTCTGGCATTTACCCTGAACATGGGACTGGAGCCCGGGTCCACCAGCAGGGAATGATATCTGCAAACCTCCATGGGACTCGGCAGATTCAAAAACAGTCCCTGTCCATGGTGATGAACCAGGCTGGTCTTACCATGCATTATCTTCTGAGCCACCCGGACTATGCCTCTGCCGAACTGTCCCAGGATCTGATGGCCAAGGCACACCCCCAGAACCGGTATCCTTGGATCAAGCCGCTTCAGAAACTCCAGACACAATCCGGCATTGTCCGGCCTGCCCGGCCCTGGCGAAATAATCACTGCTTCCGGCTTTTTGTTTGCTGCTTCAAATATGGATTCATTGTTATTCCTGAGAACAACAGGGTCCACACCTTCCTTTTGAAGCACCTGAACCAGGTTGAAAGTAAAGGAATCAAAGTTGTCTATCAGCAAAATCATCTGTACCCCCTGTGCTGCTTAATGCCTTGCAGATGGCCCTGGCCTTGTTCTGGCATTCCTGCCATTCATTTTCAGGGACCGAATCATAAACCACTCCTGCGCCTGCCTGCCATTGAATTGTTCCGTTCCTGATCCAAAGGCTCCTTATGGTAATCCCTGTATCCATGTTCACCTGATCCTGGCCCAGTCCTATCCAGCCTATGGCCCCGGCATAAGGTCCCCGGGAAAGCTCCTCGGTCTCGCCTATGAGTTCCATGGCCCTGATCTTGGGGGCTCCGGATACCGTTCCTGCAGGAAAAGATGCCCTGAGGATTTCAATGACATCCATATCATGTCTGAGGTTTGCCGAAAGATAGGAGGTCAGATGCATTACATGGGAAAACCTTTCCACCTGCATGAACTTATCCACTTCCACACTGCCCGGGGCAGCCACTCTTCCCAGATCATTGCGTCCCAGATCCACCAGCATCACGTGCTCCGCCCTTTCCTTTTCATCATTCAGAAGCTCCTCAGCCAGACGCTCATCTTCCTTTTCCGTCTCACCCCTGGGCCTGGTTCCGGCAATGGGTCTCAGCTGAAGGACATTCTGCCCGCACTTGACCATGAGTTCAGGTGAAGAACCCATAAGGGTGATATTCTCCAGATTTAGAAAAAAGGTATAAGGAGAAGGATTTATCCT
>CAZHCY010000408.1:0-1696 GCA_964531185.1 uncultured Desulfovibrionales bacterium
GTGGGTGACGGGGTGCCTGTCCCCTGCGCCCTTAAAAAGGGCTAAACTGTTACACTGAATGTAATTTTTTTCAAGGGAGCTTTGATCATGACTGAGGAATTCTGGATAGCTTTTGGAGATGTCCATGAAAGCATGGGCAAGGCGCACAGGATTGAAGGCATTGCCCAGGCCTCTGGAGTGCTGGTTTCCGGGGATCTGACCAATGCTGGAAGCAGAGCCCGGGCCAGGGATTTGCTGGATGAGCTTGAAGCACTTAATCCCAGGATCTATGCCCAGATAGGGAACATGGATACCCTGGAAGTGGACAGCTGGCTTGAAGAAAAAGGAATGAATATTCATAACCGGATGGTCAGCCTGAACAGTCAAGTGCATCTGCTGGGGCTTGGCTATTCTAACCCTACGCCCTTTTCCACCCCCTCAGAGGTTGAAGAGAAGCAGATAAAGATCTGGCTGGACCAGTTGATTCCCCAGGCCCAGCAGGCACAACATCTCATCTTCATGACCCATACACCGCCTTACAAAACCAATGCTGATCTCCTGGGTTCGGGCCTGCAAGCCGGAAGCAAAGCTGTCAGGCGGTTTGTGGAGCAGGTTAAGCCAGAGGTCTGCATTACCGGGCATATCCATGAAGCCAGATCCGCTGATCAGCTTGGGCCTACCCGGATTGTCAACCCGGGCATGCTCAGTGCCGGAGGATACGTAATCATTCGGTTTGACGGAAGCAAGCTGACTGCTGAACTTGGGAGCGTCTGATGATATTTCATTCCTGGAATGTTAACGGTTTTCGGGCTGTGGCGGGCAAGGGTTTTTGGGACTGGTTCAGGAAGGCCGGCTCCCATGTGGTCTGTCTGCAGGAAATTAAGGCCAGTTTTGATCAGCTGCAGGACAAGGATAAGCAGATAGACGGGTATAAGGTGTTCTGGAATCCTGCCAGGAGCAAAAAAGGATATTCAGGAGTAGCTTCCCTGTACCGGGTTGATCCCCTGGATATTTCCACCAGCCTGCCTGAAGAACGGTTTCAGGGGGAGGGAAGAGTAATATTGATGGAGTTTGAGCGTTTTTATCTGTTTAATATTTATTTCCCCAACGGCCAGATGAGCCAGGACAGGCTGAACTTCAAGCTGGATTTCTATGATTCTTTTCTGAATTACGCCCAGAACTTGAGGAAAGATAAGCCCATAGTGGTCTGCGGAGATTTCAATACAGCCCATAAGGAAATAGATCTGAAAAATCCCCGGTCCAATTCCGACAGGTCCGGATTTTTGCCTGTTGAAAGACAGTGGCTGGATAAATTTATTGACCATGGCTATATTGACACCTTCAGGATGTTCAACCAGGAGCCTGATCAGTACACCTGGTGGACTTACAGGTTCGGGGCCAGGGCCAGGAACGCCGGGTGGCGCATAGATTATTTTTTTGTGTCTGAGGAGCTGCGCAGCAATGTGCTCAGGTCCTGGATAGAGCCTCAAGTTATGGGCTCGGACCATTGTCCCATCGGGCTGGAGCTTGGGTTTGATTAATTCACGGATTTTTAATCTCTGACAGAAAGCTTTTGCCAGAGGATCTGTTTCATCTTAGGAAGAGCTTCTGTCCTGGCGGGCAGTAAACATGTTATCTGTTGTTAACAGCTTGATAGTTAAAAATCTTGAGAGTTAAAAGTTAAAGATAAAGAAATCAGGCTGTTGAAGCTGATAAT
>CAZHCY010000409.1:0-1679 GCA_964531185.1 uncultured Desulfovibrionales bacterium
AAATGTGGAGGACTTTTTTTATGTATTCTGAAATTGTGAATCGCTCAGCTTAGGTTCACATATAAATCTAAATTTGTCAACAGGTCTGTTAAGTCTGGACCGGCCTGTGTTTGAAAGCTTCGGGCTTTCTTGACACCTGGTATTTAAGTATTAATATTTCGGAAAATCTATCATGATACGGAGGTGAGAATCATGGTTATCGATTTCAGCAATTTTTACAACCTTCCCAGACAACTGGACAGATTTTTCGATGAGGCCTGGAGACCGTCCATGATCAGCCAGAGAAGAAACGCGTATCCTCCAGTGAATATCAGTGAAGACAAGTCCAATATCTATGTATTTTCTGAAGTGCCTGGAGTTGATATCAATGATCTGGATATTACCCTGAGCGACGGCAGCCTGGTTATCAAAGGGGACAGAAAGCACGGCACAGGCAGTTATTACCGTCAGGAAAGACCGGCAGGGCTTTTCCAGCGTATTGTTAACCTGAATGTGCCCATTAATCCGGACAAGGTTGACGCCAAGATGAAGGATGGAGTGCTGGAAGTGGTTATTCCCAAGGCTGACGAAGCCATACCCAAAAAAATCAGCATCAAGGCCGAATAAAAGGAGGTGGTTGTCATGACCGATGAAATCCAGAAAAATGTCAGCAGCAGAAAACTTCCGCGTTTTTCACCCAATACGGATCTTATTGAAAAGGAAGACGGTTTCCATATCTATATGGACATGCCGGGCGTTTCCAGAGATAAACTGGTGATAGATCTCAAGGATAATGATCTGGAAATCAGCGGCAGGGCGGAATATCCCCGGATGGAGGGAGTAAGCAATATCCACCTTGAGTTTGGAGATTGTGAGTATGTCCGCAGTTTCACCATTTCAGATGTGGTGGACCGGGAAAATATCAAGGCCAGCCTCAAGGATGGAGTTCTGGAAATGTTTCTGCCCAAGGCTGAAAAGGCTAAACCCAGAAAAATCGAGATTCACGCCGGGTAAGGCTCAAATGCCGGAACAGATCAGTAACTGACTGGTAACATTACATATTGAGCTGAACCGGGTTTAATAATATATTCAGGAGGTGAACCGCCATGTTGGAAAAATGGTTGCCGGCTTACCGGGGCAGACACCTGCCCCGCACAGATGAACCGCAGTCCCTGGTGGACCTGATGGAGGAAATGCTTTCCAGACCCTTTAAGGGGCTGGAGGAGTTTACCGGAAGTTTCAGTCCCCTGGTGGAAGTCAGTGAAAAGGATGATGAATTGGTGGTCAGGGCTGAAGTTCCAGGGCTAAAACCCGAAGATATTGAACTGAGCGTGGAAAACAACAGCCTGATCATCAGCGGGGAAAATAAGCAGGATAAAAAGGAAGAAAAAGAAAACTATGGCCAAACTGAATGCTCTTACGGGAGTTTTTACCGTGTAATTCCCCTGGGATCTGAAGTGGATCAGGATAAGATCAAGGCATCACATAAACACGGGGTGCTGACCATCAGGCTGCCCAAGTCTGAAAAGAGCAGATCCAAGAAAATCGCTGTGGAAAGCTCTTAGCCTGTGTTCTTAAGGACCATGAAAAAGGCCGGAATTTTTCCGGCCTTTTTTTTTTGCTTTTTTGTGCCCTTTTTAAAGAAAGGACCAAGGGCAGCCCACAGGCTGCATGGAGGGGCAAAGCTTGTTCGTAACAGT
>CAZHCY010000410.1:0-1671 GCA_964531185.1 uncultured Desulfovibrionales bacterium
CCCAGTGAAACGAAAGAAGGTTTCACAGGGTGAACTTTGACCTTGAACTTTTTTTGCTCCCTGCACTTGGAATTTTTGAACACCCTGCCTGATAAGGACTTTTTCAACAGATTGTTAATCTGAAATATCTCGCTGGGCCAGGCTGTCAGCTTCTATCATCTGCCTTGCCTGGTTATAATATTCTGAATCCCGGAAGCCTGTAAGCCGCCAGTCCTGTTCCTTATCCGCGTGAAACCAGACAATCCCGTCCAGACCCCACTTTCCAGCAGTGCGCAGGGCATCCATGATCCAGGCATTTCGGTTTCCACCCTGCCGTACGGAAGAAGTCTCAAATACATATACAGGCTTATCAGGATTTATGGATCGTAATTCCTGATAAATATCAGTAAAAATCCCTTCAAAGGAAAGCCATCTGCTGCTCCACCCGTGTTCATGCAGGGTCTGAGAGCTTCCCCAGTTATAGCCGTCCATGCCCAGCACATCCACAAAGTCGTCTCCAGGATAATAATTCACCGCTCTGTTCCAGCCTGCTTCAGGGTCAAATTTTGGACTGGGCAGAGATTCATTGTTGGGGCAAAAGGCAAACAACGCGTTATCAACGCCCTGATCCTTAAAAATTCCTGCCACATGCCTGAACATACTGATATATCTTTCCGGACTTTCAGGGCCAAATTCATCCAGCGAACCACCCCAGTGATACCTGGACAGATTCATTTCATGGGCAAAGCGGATGATCACCGGTCTTTCCAGATTTCGAATTTTTTGAGCAAATAAGGAAATATACCGGTCATACCTGCCCCCTGTAATTTCAGAAACCGGAATCATATACTCTATCTGCCGGGAATAATACATCGGCTCCCAGGTTAGTACAGGAACAGCTCCGAATTCATGAACAGCTCTGAGTGTTTCTTCTGGAAAATTATTAAAATCAGGTTTTTGGGGCCATTGCAGAAAAAAATTTACAAGACTGACAGACAGGCCAATGCCTTCCTCCATGTCTTGAAAAACAGAAGCTGAATCCGGAAGCCCCTCCAGGGCAAGACCAAAATAAATACCTGATGTTTCATCCATTTTGTCTGATTCACACCCGGCCATGAAAAAAAGTAAAAGTGTAATAATTGCCAGACATTCAGTTTGGTTGAAAAACAGCTTCTGCATCAGGGCCACCAGCCTCCAGGGGATGATTAAAATAAACCGCGGCGGATAAAATCAGGAAATGATAAAAACACCAGAAAGAATTCACACTCAAAGCCAGGATAAGTTCGCGTTCAAAGTAAATACGCATCCCGGCCCAGACCATGGATACCAGGCAGAGCAGGGCCAGTCCCACCTGGGCCCAGAGAGCGTAAAAAGGCAGGGAAAGACTCTGCCCTTTGGGGGTGGTCTTGAAAGTACCCCGGTAGCCCAAAATACCCAAAAGAGCAGCCTTCATATACACCGGGAAACAGATGGCCTGCAGAAGCACCCCGTTGATCACCTCACTAATCCGGTAGCGCCTCTGCCTCAAGGACCAGATAAACAGGCTTAAAGTAAGTATTATGTAAGGAACATAAAACATGAAGTATATTTCCGGCCTGGCAAAATAAGTGGGTACATTAACCAGAATAAACACCGCCGGGGAAACAACCAGGATGAACAGAACCCAGCCCACAAAATAGTGAGTACCGGAAA
>CAZHCY010000411.1:0-1668 GCA_964531185.1 uncultured Desulfovibrionales bacterium
GTGGGTGACGGGGTGCCTGTCCCCTGCGCCCTTAAAAAGGGCTAAACTGTTACCTATTTTTTTACCTTAGGAGCTTGTAATGAAACTCAGGGTGATGGTTGTTGATGACACTATTGTATACCGGAAAATCATCAGTGATGTTCTTGCCGGTTTTCCTGATGTTGAAGTCGTAGGTACAGCCAGCAACGGCAAAATCGCTCTGAGCAGAATTGAGTCCCTGAAGCCTGATCTGATTACTCTTGATGTTGAAATGCCGGTTATGGACGGGGTAACTACCCTGGAAGAGATTCAGGCCAGAAAGCTGAACGTGGGAGTGGTCATGGTCAGCACTCTGACCAAGAGGGGCAGCGATACAACCATGAAGGCCCTTGAACTGGGGGCTTTTGATTTCATAACCAAGCCGGACAGGGAATCCAGAGAAGAAAACATAAAGATACTGCAAACAGCACTTACGCCCAGGATAAAACATTTTTTAAGGCGTCTGGGGCTGAAAAAGGAAAAGCCTGCAGCAAAGACCAGAACCCCTTCCAGGACCGCTGCGCCAATGCCTCAGACCGCGGTTGTAACCAGGGCGGTCCATGAAAAATCATCCATTGTGGCCATAGGCATTTCCACAGGAGGTCCCAATGCTTTGACCAGAATGCTGCCCATGCTCCCCGGCAATCTTGGGGTGCCTGTGATAATTGTTCAGCATATGCCCCCCATTTTCACCAGATCTCTGGCTGAGAGCCTGGACCAGAAATGCGCTTTAAGGGTTAAAGAAGCTGAAGATGGTGAAATTATGCGGGAGAATACGGTGTATATCGCTCCGGGAGGTAAGCAGACCAAAGTGGTCACTGGAGCTGCCCAGAAAGAAATTATCAGAATCACTGACGATCCTCCTGAAAACAACTGCAAGCCTGCAGCGGATTATCTGTTCCGCTCGGTGGCCAGAGAATACAAGAGCAAAGTCACTGGAGTGATCATGACCGGGATGGGCAACGACGGAACTCTGGGACTTAAGGTAATGAAGTCTTTCGGTGCTGTGGTTATCGGGCAGGATGAGGAAACCAGTGTAGTTTTCGGCATGCCGAAGATAGCTTATGAGGCCGGTGTGGTGGATATGCTTATCCCTCTGGACAAAATAGCAGCCGAGATAGTGAAAACAGTCAAAAGATGAAGATCACTCCTGAAGAACTGAAGGTTATCTCCCAGTACATATATAATCTTTCAGGGATCTATCTGGATCAGAGCAAGGCCTATCTTCTGGAAAACAGACTTAAGCCGCTTTTGCAGCAGGTAAAAGTCTCCAGTTACCAGGATCTCTATAATAAAGCCAGATCTGATGCGTCCAAGGGGCTGGAAAAGGCCATTATTGATGCTATCACCACCAAAGAAACCCTGTTTTTCCGGGATAATTCCCCTTTTGAACTATTAAAGCACAAGCTGCTGCCTGATCTCATCGATGCCAGAACCAAAAAAGTACATCCTTCCATGCCGGTGAAATTAAGAATCTGGAGCGCGGACTGTTCCACCGGACAGGAGGTTTACAGCATCGCCATTGCTGTCAAGGAAATTATACCTGACTTGAATAAATATCAGGTAACCATCCAGGGGACTGACATCTCTGACAAAGACATTGCACAGGCCAGGTACGGCACGGACAACAGGTTCTAGATAGAAAGGGGC
>CAZHCY010000412.1:0-1661 GCA_964531185.1 uncultured Desulfovibrionales bacterium
AGTGCAACCTTGCCAAGGTTGAAGTCGCGGGTTCAAATCCCGTCTCCCGCTCCATAAACCAGCCTGGACAGGTTGTAATCCCTCAGTTTTCACACCCGCTGATCTGCAGTTTTGTCTCGCTTATAAAAATTATGCCCGGCTATCCAGGATAAGACTCCAGTCATCTGAATGACCGGGCTTTTGACTTTAGCTTACTGACACACCCTCAACCCAGGGGACAGCTTTGAAAATACCTGAAATTCTTTCTGAAACCAGCCTGGACACCCTCATTGAACAGGCTGCAAAACATTTTGAGGTCAGCTTCCAGAAAGTCCGCATAGGCTCTCTTTATCTGGACATCCTCCAGCCAGCGGACATGGAACAGTACATCCAGAAACTGGCTGATGAATCTGTGGGCGAGGTCACTCTGCCCATGTGGATCAAAATCTGGCCGGCCGCGGTCCTGCTGGGTCACTATATTTCATCCCTTGCCCCGGAACCTGATGATTTTCAGGTGCTTGAACTGGGCTGCGGAACAGGTCTGGCCGGCCTTGTGGCCGCCAGCCTGGGGCTTCGGGTCACTTTGACTGATTCCAGTCCAGAGGCCCTGCTCATGGCCAGAATAAACATTCTCAAAAACAGACTTGAAAACCGGGCAGAAATCAGGCTGCTGGACTTCAGGCAGCAAAAGCTTAATAAGAATTTTCATCTCATTCTGGGCTCGGAAATTTTTCACATGTCAAATTCAGGCCAGAGGCTTATGAAATTTCTCCTGAACCATCTTCATCCAGGGCCGGATTCCCAGGCCCTGCTGGCTGTGGATTATCGCCGCAGACCTGAACTTTTTCTAAAAAATGCATCCAGAGAATTCACCATCAGCGAAAAAAATATCGGTTACAAAGAACAGACCACAGATCACTTCCGGCCTGAAAAATTTCTGTGCTCAATTTTCAGGCTGAAGCCCAGGAAAATATGATCAGGATCAGCTCATCTCTAAAAAAATATTCAGCAGACACCGACAAAAGCATCCCTCCGGAACAGACTGTAGCTCTGGTCAGGCAAGCCCTTGCAAGGCACCACCAGGAAATCCTGTCCAGCCTGGACCGGATTGACACTAAACGGCTGGATATTCCGGTTTACATGAGCATCTGCGGCTCCCGGGCCCGGGAAGCCATGCCGGTGCGCAAGCAGATGGGCAAAGGCTCCACCCCGGCTCAGGCTCAGGCTTCAGCCCTTATGGAACTGGTGGAAAGATATTCCTTTTTCAGTTTTGTCTCCCGAAAACAGAATTTTCGCCGGCTGACCTGGGCAGAAGCCCATGATCTTTACCAGGACCGGCTGATCCCCATTCAGGAAATAATCAAATCTGTGGAAGAGGACATTTCCCCGGAAGCAGCCTTCAGGGTTCTGTCTCTGGTGGAATGGGACTTTACCCCGGCCACCCGCATGGGGCATGACCAGGAATACTTCCTTCCCTTCAGCTGGTTCAGAAAGCTGAATGAATTCAATGGATGCAGCGCCGGCAACACCTGGGAGGAATCAATCCTGCAGGGAACCTGTGAACTCATGGAACGCCACTGCTGCGCCCTGGTCCATGCCCAAAAACTCAAGCCCCCTGTAATTGACCAATCCTCCTGTTCAAACCCGGTGCCCAACGACCTTCTGGCCCGGTTCCGGCAAAA
>CAZHCY010000413.1:0-1622 GCA_964531185.1 uncultured Desulfovibrionales bacterium
AGGCTGATTCCATTTATGTGGTTTCCGGCCAGGGTGAAGCTTTTCTGGACGGCACCCGGCAGAAAGTGGCTGCTGGAGATTATATTTTTGTGCCTGCAGGTGCTGAGCACGGCATCAGCAATACTGGGCCGGAAAACCTGCAGCTTTTTGTTCACCACAGTCCTCCTCTGTTTTAGCTGGTTTGCCGGGAGCTTCAGCCCTGAGCTTCAAAAATCCTGCCCGGCATTGAGGCTGGTCCACAGGTCAACCAGCTCAAACCTGTCCACATCCACCAGGCCTTTATCAGTGAGTTTGAGTCTGGGGATAACCGGCAGGGCCAGAAAAGAGAGAATCATAAAGGGATCCGGATGCGAAGCCACCTCCCGGGCAGCCGCGTTCAGGCGGTCCATGCCCTGGACCACCTGATCCAGGGGTTCATTGCTCATGAGCCCGGCAATGGGCAGGGGCAGGGCGGCCAGAACCCTGTCCTGCCGGACCACCACCAGACCTCCTCCCATTTTTTCGGCATGTCTGGCTGCCTGAAGCATGTCCTGATCATTGCTGCCGACAATAATCAGATTATGGGAGTCATGGGCCACTGTGGAGGCCAGAGCTCCGCTGGTCAGTCCCATGCCCCGGACAAATCCAAGTCCGATGTTGCCGGTGGCCCTGTGCCGTTCCACCACAGCCAGTTTGGCCAGATCCGAGGAAGGATCTGCATGGGCCTGTCCGTTTCTGATAATGGGGCGGGCCAGGGACTTCCCGGTGACAATCTGTTTCGGTATGACCTCTATGACTCTGACTTTTCCTTCCCTGGCCGGCACAGCAAAAGACAGGTCCGAGATTTTTTTCATGTGCATGGAGTTGCCCGGCGGCTCTGTCCGGCCGGCAAATGAATGCTCCTTAAGGGGTTTTCCCTGGAGAAAGACCTGCTGAATTCTGAAGTCCTTCAAATCATCCACCAGGACCATGTCGGCCAGGCAGCCCGGAGCCAGGGCCCCTCGATGTCTGAATCCAAAATATCGGGCTGGATTGATGGTCACCATCTGGACAGCTCTTATGGGGTCCAGCCCCAGGGCAACCGCCTGGCGAAGGTTTTCGTCCAGGTGACCGTTGCGGGCCAGATCGCCTGGATGGCGGTCATCTGAGACCAGGGAGAAATTGGGCCAGTTATAATCATTAACAAGAGGCAGAAGCTCGGCCATATTATGCTGGGAGGTTCCCTGCCTGATCATGATGTGCATGCCCTTGTCAAGCTTTTCCCTGGCCTCATCATGTGTTACGCATTCATGATCACTGGCCGGGCCGGCCAGGATGTAAGCGCTGAGATCTTTTCCAGCCAGGCCCGGGGCATGGCCGTCAATGATCATATTTCTGGTCAGTTCAAGCTTGGCCAGCACTTCCGGGTCCCCATGAACTACTCCTGGAAAATTCATCATTTCTCCCAGGCCTGGAAATCTATCCGGGTATTTTTTCAGCAGCTGATGCATAGCCTGGACTTGGATGCGGGCTCCTGCGTTTTCCATATGAGTGGCCGGAACACAGGAAGGGAGCATGATATATATGGCCACTGGAAGCTCAGCTGTGGCCCGGACAAAATATTCTATGCCTTTGACCCCGAGAACGTTGGCTATTTCATGAGG
>CAZHCY010000414.1:0-1585 GCA_964531185.1 uncultured Desulfovibrionales bacterium
AACTTATTCATCATCCCCGGACAGTAGGAAATCCACCAGGTTCATGCGTCTGATGCCCTGATAATCTTCACCGAAAAAAGAATCCATGCTCAAAACAAACTTGGGGTAGTTGTCAGGAATATTCAGCAGGGGAGAAAACTCTCTTTTGATGGTCTGTTCAGATTCCAACAGGTAGGCCACCTGGATATACACTTTTTTATTATCCTTAACCGCTATGAAATCAATCTCTTTGTCTCCAAGCTTCCCAACACTTACCGAATAACCCCGGGCGAGAAGTTCAAGGTATACAATGTTTTCCAGAATCTGGGAAATATCACTTTCCCTGTATCCCAACTGGGCATGTCGCAATCCAATATCACCAAGGTAATATTTTTCATGAAGCTCGAGCAGTCTCCTCCCTTTTATGTCATATCTGGAAGCCTTATGGGTCAGAAGTGCTTCCTGAAAGTAATCCAGGTAACTAATCACTGTATCCACACTGACTTTTAAGCGCTGAGACTTAAAATATCTGGCGATGCTGTTGGCGGAAACCACCTGACCGGTATTGTCCATGATGAACCGGGCAATCCTGTCCAGCAGCGCTGCCTGTCTTATGCTGTGCCTGGTCACGATATCCTTGAGCAGGATGGTGTTATAAATGGAGATCAGATACTGAAATACAACTTCATCATTCATGTTCATATGGTGCAGGGCGGGCAGCCCGCCATACCTCATAAACCTTCTGAATTCTTCTTCTCTGGACCCGACATCCGGGCCTCGAAACTCTAAAAATTCGGAAAATTTAAGGCTGGTTACATGAATCTGGACAAATCTGCCTGAAAGTCTGGTGGCCAGTTCAGAGGAAAAAAGAAGGGCGTTTGAGCCGGTCAGAATAATGTCCACATCTCCCCTGCCCAGGAAAGAGGCCACTGCCTTTTCCCATTCATCAATCTCCTGAACTTCGTCCAGCAGCATGGCCTTAGGACCGGATTTTTTCTTGAAAAACTCAGACGCGTATTGACCAAGGTCCTGATAAGTTCTGACATGGTCAAATTCCAGGGATTCCTTGTCCATCAGGAGGACATTTTCTGACGGTGTGCCGTGCTTTATCATTTCCTGGCCTATCAGCCGCAGCAGACAGCTCTTGCCCACACGGCGCATTCCCACAAGGATTTTGACCACCGGGCTCCCAAGAAACGCTTGTATTTTATTTAAATACAAGTTTCGTTTATGAACGATAAATTTGCTTGAAGTTGACATATATCTATTATGATCTAAGTATTTCAAAAGGTCAACATGGTTACACATCAACTTTCAGGGAGTGGTGGATAGCCTGGCCCTGTGGACATTAAGGCACTGGTTGAATTCGTTGCCCGTCTGGATGCATTGGTCGTAAAAAGTCGTCGGCCCGAGCAATGGAAGCGCACAAAACCAGGATCAATGCGGAACAGATAAAAAAGGTCCTAAACATGGCTTCCTTCCTTGTTTAATTTTTGCCTGGATACTGAGCAAAAGACGTTCGATTTCGTTATCATATTCTTCCTCCTATGTTGTTGAAAGAGCAGGCGGCTCACTTACACACACCAATTGACCCCTCAGCGCAGCG
>CAZHCY010000415.1:0-1557 GCA_964531185.1 uncultured Desulfovibrionales bacterium
CACCAAGTTTGACCTGTCCTCCATCAATGATTGTGTTTCCGGCTCAGCTCCACTACCTGTGGAAATAATTGGGCGGTTCAAGAAAATGACCGGTTCTGAAATCATTGAAGGCTACGGGCTTACTGAAGCTTCGCCCATCACCCATCTGAACCCTTTGCGCGGCCAGAGAAAATACGGATCCATAGGCATGCCTTTCCCTGATACTGATGCAGCCATAGTGGACATGGAACTGGGCACAGTCAGGCTTCCCCCGGGCAAAATCGGGGAACTGGTGGTCAAAGGACCCCAGGTCATGAAAGGGTACTGGAACAGGCCTGATGAAACCGCAGGAGCCATAAGAAACAACTGGCTGTACACCGGCGACATTGCCTATATGGACGAACAGGGTTATTTTTATATTGTAGACCGCAAGAAAGATCTGATCATCACCGGCGGATACAATGTCTATCCCAGAGAAATTGATGAGGTCCTGCATGAACATCCCAAGGTCAAGGAAGCGGTGAGCGTGGGCATACCCAACGAAACCAGGGGAGAAATCATCAAAGCCTATATTGTGCCCAGGGAAGGCCAGGAACTAACCAAGGCTGAAATCATTTCATTCTGCCGGGAAAAACTGGCCGGGTTTAAGATCCCCAAGCAGATCGAATTCAGAGAGGAACTGCCCAAAACCATTGTGGGCAAGATCCTGCGCAGGGCCCTGCGGGACGAAGAAATGGCCAGAATGAAAAACCAAAAAACAAGAAAAAACTCCTGAATATCCAGGGCAGGCCTGAGAGAACAGATTTGAAAAAACAAGCTCCAGGAGATCCGGTCCCCCTTCGGGCGCCGCCTCCGGGCAGGAAGCCGTGCCCCATGCAAATGGCTGAACTGTTACTTCACCTTTAATTTTTTGACAGCTTAAGTATCTTGACAGTCAAAAATTCTCTATCAACATCTTGTATTTACAGACAATTTCCGGAATTCTGAATGTCCGCATCATTATCAGCTTCAACAGCCTGATTTCTTTACCTTTAACTTTTAATTCTCAAGTTAAGTATGTACTGTTCCAAATGCAAATATTTTTCCTTTGACCATCTTGCCTCCTGCCCCAAATGCGGGCAGGACTGGAACCGGGAAAGGAAAAAGCTGGGGCTGGACTGGATCATCCAGACAGAACAGAGCTGGATAGCTGCCTCAAATAATCTGGAAAATGAGACCCTGGCTGAACTGAACCAGGAAGAACTTTCTGCTCCTGTTTTTATTTTTGATAAAGAGGAGCCTGGTCAGTCTCCCCGGACAGAAGCAGACAATTCCCTGAAAAAAGAATCAGATACCAGGGATACCCCGCACCAGCCTGCTCATCAGCCGCCGAAAACCCAAGCTGATCCTCCTGCCACGGAACCCAGAAGTGAAGACCTGTTCCAGGAGATTGAATACCCAGATCTGGAATTCATTGAAGATGAATCAGATAAGCAACAAAAGTCTTGACTACCTTCCTCCCAATAAATAATAAGACAGTTTTTGCGCCCGTAGCTCAGTTGGATAGAGTGCCTGACTACGAATCAGTAGGTCGCACGT
>CAZHCY010000416.1:0-1551 GCA_964531185.1 uncultured Desulfovibrionales bacterium
GAGCCAGACGCTGGCTGCCGCTGCCTGCTCCTCCCCGGCCGTCACCCATTCTGTAGGTCCCGGCGCTGTGCCAGGCCATGCGGATGAAAAACGGTCCGTAATGCCCATAATCAGCAGGCCACCAGTCCTGGGATGTGGTCATCACCTGGAAGATATCATTTTTCAGGGCTTCCAGATCGAGTTTTTTGAATTCCTCAGCATAGTCAAAATCCTCTCCCATGGGATTGGATTTGGAGGAATGCTGATGCAAAATATTCAGATTCAACTGTTCCGGCCACCAGTCCCGGTTGGAAGTTCCCCGGCCTGCTGCCGGTCTGCTGGATTGTCCTGTTACAGGGCATTTTTCCTGGCTGCTCATGGTAATTTCTCCTTTCTGGTTAGTCATGTTTACTGGAACAGCTCAGCCTTTGCGTTTGGCACCGGGAATGTCCTCTGTGCCTCTGGAAAAGGATTGAACTGCTATTCTTTCATCTTTGCTGCACACTGATGACAGACGCCCTTGACCTCTACCTGGGTTCTGCCGGTAACGCCTATGGCTGAAACTGACTCAGGCAGTTTCAGGTTATCAAGTTCTTCACTGTGAAAATCACGGGTAAGCCCGCATTGACAGCAGACAAAATGATGATGCCGCTCCAGATTCGCGTCAAAACGGCTTTTTTCCTGGGACGGACCAAGGGTTTTTACCAGCCCTGACCGGACCAGCCACCACAATGTCCTGTATACCGTATCCAGGGAAATATTGGGAAGCCTTTGGCGAACCCCTTTAAAAATCAGATCAGCGTCAGGATGATTTTCACTGCCGGCGATTTCCCTGAAGATCTCAACCCGCTGAGGAGTCACCCGGACTCCTGTTTCCCTGCAGACCTGATGAAACCTTTGCAGTCTTTTCTCAACAGCTTCTGAGTTTATAGTCATAATTTTTTCCTAAATAAGAATCAATTCCTGATTTCAATCTTAAGAAAATATTTTCAAAAAGCAAGTTATTTTTTTATTTTTCACCATAACAATATTTGTAACAGTGCAGGCCTTTTTTTTAAGTCAGCAGAGGACGGTCACTACGGCACTCTGTCCCTGCAACATCAGCGGCAACCCCAAGCCTGGGTATATCATGCAGGGGCGGACCTTGTGTCCGCCCGGGTGATTCTGGTTTATTTCAACATTGATACTGCAGGGCGCCCCCTGCCTTCCCCCTACCCGCCCCATATACTTGTCCTTGCAAAGCTCTGGTTCCGGGGTTAAATTCCGGCGCTGCGTCTGCCCCCCCGGCGGGATTAAGGAATTAACCCATAAACTTTGCCAGTAAAAATTCAGGACATGTTTTCATGGATAATGTTCACACAAACACAGCACAGCTGATCAGAGCTGCCAGAGGCGAGATACCGGCTGATCTTCTGCTGACCAACATTAAACTGGTCAACACTCTGTCCGGCAGAGTGGAGGATACCAATATAGCTGTTAAGGACGGGATTGTCCTGGGCTTTGACCGGTGCCCGGCCCGGATAGTGGAGGACGGACAGGGTGCTTATGTCTGTCCCGGTTTTATTGAAGCCC
>CAZHCY010000417.1:0-1549 GCA_964531185.1 uncultured Desulfovibrionales bacterium
GAAGGAAAACTTGAGAAAATTCGCTTCTTTCAGAAAGAAGGCTCAGGACAGGGCCGGGTGTTTCCCGCCCGTCCCTGTTACAGCTGAAAGGGTCTCTGTGACCGACTATGGTGAAAAGAATCCTGGATGGCTTGCCTGTGGTTTCCATGAACCTGATCCTATGCTGAGAAATTTCTCAGGCTTTGGATATGATTGTCAATTTTCTCTGCAAGGCTTTCCGGACTGGCAAAATCCCCCAGATTAAGCTCAAGCAGTCTTTCTTCTCCAGATTCTCTGGCAGCACCCGGCACCTTTGGACCCACAAGAACGGGAACCGCGAACCTGCCCAGACCGAATTTGGAAACACCTATCACATCGGTTTTAGCCTGTTCATAAGCACTTACTGGATCTTCGTGTCCACTGTAACCCTGCTTGCACGAAACCCCCAGAAAATTGCCCCCCCGGTTGATGACAGCATCCAATTCGCCGTGAAAAGTTTCGCCTTTCCCCTGAACTGCATCCCAGCTCCAGGCAATATTGAGCATCATGTCAATTATTTTTTCCCTTCCAGCCTGCAGAAATCCATAAGCAACAACCGGCTCAAGCCAGAAGCCGTCTTGCAGAGTTTTGCCGGAGCAGATTTTTTCAAATGTTTGATCTCCATCACTGACCTGGATCATAATCCGGTCTGAATTCAGGAGCTGGTGCTTCACACGACGCGTATCCAACTGGTTAAGTGATACTCTTTTTTCTTTGTTTCGTTGACTTCCTGCAGCTTGCAGAACACATCGCAGCATGGCCCTGCACCATTCTTCATCCTTCAGAAAATCCTCAAGGAAAACTGCCTTGTCCTCAAGCACAGGCCCGCCGCAGGCTCTGGCCTGGATAATGACTGGAATTGCCGCATAAGGGCAGCTTCTGGAAGAGTCAAGGGATTGAGAACAACTGTTCCGGTTGTTCAGAGTGAAAACCGAGCTTTTGTCTCTGCCCATGGTCAGGTTCCAGCACTGGGCCTTGGTTCCGGGAGATACATTAACGTCGATTTCCTGGGTTAACTGCACACCTGGCACTCCTGTTCGCAAGTTACGTCCCAAAAGGTCAGTCTGTACCGGGATCAGCCTGTCCACAGGCAGTTCACCGGACATGCTGCACAGCCTGCCCGCCAGTTCTCTAACATACCCCGAGTCCTTGTCATAAGCAAGATAACAGCTCTCAGGCCTGTGGGCCATAATGGCCTGGAGGGTTGAAGCAGGATCATTGCCAAGACAGACAAGAAGGTCTGAACCTTCACCGCCTTTACCTGCAGATTCCCCGACAACTTTAGAAAGTTCATTATTGGAAAAAGACCTGGAGCTTGACGGAATAATCTTTTTTTCTACAAGGAGTTTGAATAATTCTTTTTTAGTTTTTCCAGCATACATGCCTGCATAATCTTTTATTGCATCGACACCATATGCGAGCAATCTCTGTCTGGCCTGTCTGTTGGAGGTGAGCACAAAAAATCTGGGTTTAAGGTCTAAGTACACGACAAAAAATAATTCTCAGTTGTTAGCAATTTTGATATATAATA